>JAJYJD010000365.1 GCA_021789755.1 Bacteroidota bacterium | reverse complement strand
TCCCTCGCGGCCATAAGCGCGATTTCTCCTTTGAATTCTCCGATCCAGCCCGTGTTGCCGGCCCCTTTGTTCGCTATGTGCGGAGACAACAGGACGTGGATCCGGTAGTCTGAAAGCCGGCCTGCCATCGAAGTGAATTTGACTTTCTGGAGCACAACAGCACGACGCGGATCCGTTACGACGGCCTTTTCAATCGAGTACCGGTTGAACAGGCACTTGTTGGTAAGCAGATAAGCGGGGACATCCGGCTGTATGAAAGCAATCGAATGTTCACAATCTCTTTTTTCTTCCGAAAAGAAATCGGAGCCTGAAGTAATTATGAGCTCAGAGTCGCGGATCATGGCCTGGTCCATGCGCGGGTAATATACTTCGTTCAGAATACCGTGAGACAAAGTGAACCATGTGGGGCTCACTCCATCATAAGCGCCGCCTATTCCGTTCTTGGCGCTGGAGGTCCAACGCGCAGGAATCCCCGGCCAACCGGGGGGGCTGACATTTTTTGACATAGGAGTTTTCCTCTCTTTCCCTCATTCATTTTAAAGAAACCGTCCCATATTGGCAAGGAAAGACAGGTTAAAACAATATTAAAGTCTTTTCATTGACCCGGATTTGTCGGTTGGAAAATGTGACGACCCGAATAAGACTAATGAACCGTTTGTGCTACGCGAATACCACGAATCGAGTAATAATGAGCGAGCAATTCGCCCCGTTTGCTCAGATAAGTGTAATTTCCCGAGATTCGTGTCTTGCTTCTGTATTCACGATGTTCCTGCGACAAATTGGGAATTGGGATTCGGGATTTGATCGGCCGTCAGGAAATCGTTCCTGGGGATGGAGAAAAAACCGGAGGTGTTCGGTGAGGTGGAAGAAATTATCAGGTCGACCGGAAATCGAGTATTTTCCTCACCCTTTCGGAAAACTCAATGGCAGTGAACGGTTTCTGCAGGAAATCAACCTTCTCGTCGAGTATGAAGCCCTGGTGCACGTCGTTGTCTGTATAGCCGCTTATGAACAGGAATTTTCTTCCGGGGAATCTCTTGTCAACAGCTTCTTTCAGCGCTTTCCCGCTCATCTTCGGCATCACGATATCGGAAATGATCAATGAGATATTGCTCGGTTGACGTTCGAATGCCGCGAGGCCTTCTTCCCCCTCACGGGCAGTTAGGACGGTATACCCGTTTTCAACCAGAAATGTCCTCATGAACTCTCGTAGTTCTTCATTGTCCTCGACCACCAGCACTGTCTCGCTTCCCCTGCTGATCTTGGTTGCTCTTCCCTGACGGTCGGGCGATTTTCGGGCGATCCCTTTCGCAGCCGGGAAATAAACCTTGAAAGTGGTTCCCTTGCCCTTTTCGCTGTAGACGCTTATCGTTCCCCCGTGCTGTCTGATTATCCCATGGACAACTGAAAGACCGAGACCGGTACCTTTGCCGATCTCCTTCGTCGTATAGAACGGTTCGAAGATGCGTTCAAGAGTCACCTGATCCATGCCGGTTCCGGTATCACTTACGGTGATCACGGCATACTCTCCCGGTCTCACGTTGGTATGGGTCCGGCAGTAGAATTCATCAAGACGCGTGTTTGCAGTCTCGATTGTCAGCTTGCCGCCGTGCTCCATGGCATCTCCGGCATTGACGGAAAGGTTGAGAACGACCTGCTCTACCTGCGACGGGTCTGCGAGAATCGTTTTCAGCTCGGCACCCGGGATGAATCTTACCTGGATCTGTTCTCCGAGAAGACGCTTCAGCAGCTCAAGAATATCTCCTATCAATTCATTAAGGTTCAGCTCTCTCGGCATCAGGATCTGACGGCGTGCAAATGCAAGCAACTGCTTCGTTATCTTCGCCGCTCTGTCGGCAAGTCCATATATCCTCATGAGATAGCCGTTTACCGGGTGATCTTCCCCGATCTTACCGAGCGCGAGTTCCGTGAAGCCGATTATGCCGCCGAGAACGTTGTTGAAGTCATGCGCTATTCCGCTCGTGAGCTGGCCGAGGCTCTCGAGTTTCTGAGATTGAAGAAGTTGTTCTTCAAGCTTTCTTTTTTCAGTTACGTCTCTCAGTATTCCGCGGTAGGCTATCGGCTTGCCGTCCGCATCGCGTAAGACGGTGGCCGAGTCCTGGACGATCAATCTGATTCCATCTTTTCTCCTGACGGTAATCAGATTGTCACGCATGAAGCCGTCAGTCTCCATAATTTGTTTGGTTCTTTCCCTCTCTTCCGGATTGTCGTAGAGCTCCTTCACATTTTCGAGGGCAAGCAGCTCGTCGCGGGAATTGAAGCCGAAGAGTTTAACGCCGGCCGTATTTATGTCGAGAAATTTACCGGCGGGCGTGGTGACGTATATGGCATCTATGGATTCTTCGAACAGGCTCCTGTATCTCTCTTCGGAATGCCGCAGCCTCTCTTCGGCGTTCTTCCTCTCGGTTACATCTTCGGCGGTCCCGATGACGGCGGGACGGCCGTGGTAGGACGTCCTCGAACCGAAAACTTCTACACGGACTCTCTCGCCATTCCTTTTGACGGCGGTGAAATCATATTTAATGGATTCCGCTTCGCCGTCGATCCTTTTCCTGATGTTATCGATTACGGCCTGGTGGTCTTCAGGTGCAACCGTATCAAGCACCGACGGCATCGCCATGAACTCCGCAGCGGTATAGTGGTACATCTTCGACATAGCCGGATTGGTATATACGAACCGTCCGTCCTGAATGATATAAACACCGACTAGGGACGATTCGACAAGCGTCCGGAATTTCTCTTCGCTTTCGCGAATTGCCGCCTCGGCCCTTGTCATATCTGTGAGGAGAGACGCATTCTCGAGCGCGACTTCTGC
>JAJYJD010000364.1 GCA_021789755.1 Bacteroidota bacterium | reverse complement strand
TCGTTTATGGCGCGTTCGCCCAACAAAGCGGGGCTAAAATTACTCTCGACGCGTCCAACATCCAGTATAAAATCGACAAGAATATCTACGGCCAATTCTCCGAGCATCTCGGTCACGGGATCTACGGCGGAATCTGGGTCGGAGAGCATTCTTCAATTCCAAACATCGACGGCATTCGAAAAGATGTTGTCGAGGCGCTGAGGAAGATCGACGTACCGGTACTGCGCTGGCCGGGCGGGTGTTTCGCGGACGAGTACCACTGGAAAGATGGAATCGGACCCCGGGACAAGAGGCCGAAGATGATCAACACGAATTGGGGAAATGTCACGGAGGACAACAGCTTCGGCACCAGCGAGTTTCTCGAGTTCTGCAAACTCATCGGGTGCCGGCCCTACTTCACCGGCAACCTCGGAAGCGGAAGCGTCCGTGAATTATCGCAATGGGTCGAGTACGTCAATTCGGACAACGTCAGTCCGATGACTGAGCTTCGGAGGGAGTATGGGAGGGACAAATCCTGGGGAGTCAAATACTGGGGTCTCGGAAATGAGAGCTGGGGATGCGGCGGCAACATGACGCCTGATTACTATTCCTACCTTGCAAGAAGGTATGCGACTTTCATGCACACATACGGCAAGAATAAGCCGTTCAAAATTGCGTGCGGGCCCGCCGGGGACGATTACAATTGGACAAATGTCGTGATGAAAATTGCCGGCAACTATATCGACGGGCTTTCACTTCATTATTATTCGTTTGCAAACGACAGGACGGCAACCGACTTCAATGAGAGCGGATGGTTCGACATCATGCAGAAGACAATGAGGATGGAAGAGTATATAAAGAAGAATTCCGAAATCATGGATAAATATGATCCGGGCAAACGCGTTGCTCTTGTGGTGGATGAGTGGGGAACCTGGTACAAAGTTGAACCGGGTACGAACCCCGCATTCTTATATCAGCAGAATACGATGAGAGATGCCGTTGCGGCCGCGTGTAACCTCAATATATTCAACAACAACTGCGACCGCGTCAGAATGGCAAATATCGCGCAGATGGTCAACGTGCTCCAATCCATGATTCTCACCGATGGAGCCAGGATGGTTTGCACGCCGACTTATTATGTCTTCGAACTCTACAAGGTCCACCAGAACGCAATGATGGTTCCGTCGGATGTGAAGACGTCGCCTTACCTCTTCAACGGCGATTCTCTTCCTGCTGTTAATTGTTCGGCTTCAATAGATGCCGAAGGAAAGATGCACGTTTCGCTTTGCAATATCGATCCCGATTCACCGGAAAATGTTGAGATCGATACGAAAAGTTTCACCGCCCGGGGCGGCACCGGCGAGGTGTTGACTGCAAATAAAATGAACGCGGATAATACGTTCGATGATCCCAATGTCGTTGTCCCACACCCTTTTTCTGATTTCAAAGTTGCAGGCGGCAAAATAGAGGTGAACATGCCTCCAATGTCCGTGATAGTCCTTGCGCTTGCCGGTAAACTGCAGGCTCCTCCTCCGCTGGAGCTGAAGAATCCGGGCCGGGGGTTGAACTATCAGTATTACAAGGGAAGCTGGAGCTTTCTTCCGAACTTCAGCGAACTGAGTCCAACCTCAAAAGGTGTGTCGGCCGAAGTTGTGATTCCTGCGAAGAACTCCGGAGAAAACTTCGGCGTCCAGTACGACGGGTATATCGAGATTCCGAAGGACGGAGTCTACACTTTCTATCTGAATTCGGACGATGGCTCATGCCTTTACATAGACGGCAGGACTGTGGTGAGTAATGATGGCCAGCACGCCCCTGAAGAGAGATCGGGAGACGTGATGTTGAGCGCGGGCTATCACAAATTCAAGGTGACTTTCTTCCAGCGAGGCGGAGGCATGACGCTCGAAGCGAGCATCGAGGGCCCCGGACTTGCCAAGCAGACGATTCCGGCAAGCATGCTGTTTAGAGAAGGCAATTAAGCGGAGCTGCTTCAACATAAATCCGATTGAGGAAGACAGCATTAGGGAGAAGGGGCGTGGAGGTACTGACCCTTATGAAAGCTTCACCTTCACGACGCATTTGTGCACGAGGCCTTCCGATATCATCGGTGCGTGAGCGTCGTCCGGGAAGAAGACGCAGAACATACCGGGTTTCAAGCTGAGATAGGTCTGCGGCTGATCGGCGAAGAACTCGATATCTTTCTCGTGATTGTAGGCCTGCGAGACTTCCGTGCAATCGGCGCGAGGCTTCCAGCCGACCTGCTCGTTTCCGTCGATCAGGAATTGAATGTCGATGAAGTTCCCGTGTGCCTCCAAACGAGCTTCACCTCTTCTCTTTCCCGAACCTTTCTGGACCAGAGCGAATACCTTTTTTTCGTCGATTGGATATGAAGCGACACCGAGGCTGCTGAGATCTCCCCGTCGCAGGAACTCGAAGGCTTTGGCAAAACCCGGGTGAAGTTTCGTGTATGTTTCGGCGTTCTCGAGTTTGTCCAGGATCATTTTCTTGCCTCATTACTTTTCTCAGGCATAGGACGTATCTTCTTGCCCTCGGTCGATAATTTCTCTGCAAACGAATATAACCAGAAAAAGGGAAGCGTTCCCAAATATCGGTATTGGGCTGCCTTAGATAGACAGAGGTCGGCTTGAAAGCCAGGCGGTTGAATTTAGTGTCCAAAACTTGCACGCGGAATAGACGGAAAAAGGACGGATTCTCGCGGGTTATTTATTAATAATAATCCGATCCGGGGTAATCTTGTTTTGTTCTGTGTCATCCGTATTCCGTTGTTTTTCCAGTTCAAGAAAGTCCACTGCCCAAATATCTGTCTCAGCTCGGGGAGGAGGCTAAAGCAGCACAGAAT
>JAJYJD010000363.1 GCA_021789755.1 Bacteroidota bacterium | reverse complement strand
CAAATCGTTAAATGAATTCACTACACGGTACGGTGCATTCAAGACCAGCCTGGTGAGCAGAGTGGTCAACCGCTGGCCATTGGCAATGGCCGACGGGAGGACAGGCTCCAAACCGTTCAGCCTGATCACCAGAAAACTCTGTTCTTCGTCCTGTTTCTGCTGAAGGAAGAGGTCGCTCCGACTGACGGCATCGGAAAGCGCAAGCAGCTGGTTCCAGTCCTGTGAGAGTGCAATCGAGTCAAGCTGTTGAGCCGAGTAACCAGATGCGTACAGACCGCCGATGATACTTCCCATGCTGGTCCCCACAACCATGTCTATGGGTATATGGGCGGCTTCAAATGCTTCGAGGACGCCTATCTGGGAAAGCCCGCGCGAACCACCGCCTGAAAGCACGAGAGCGATTGTCGGCTTACTTCGCTCGAGATAGGGAAAGAATTTTCCAGCGATCCGGTAGGCCGGCTCCTGGGCGCGGACTATGCCGCAGAGTCCCAGAAGTCCCAGGAGTATGAATAGTCTCGATATGTAATTGAAAGTTTTCAGAAAACCGAACACGCGATTAGGAGAAGTTATTGGAATATAGTATGCGGCGCCGATTATGTGAAGCTAGTTCCCGTTCGTGCATTGCTGCCGCAACGGGGTCGGGTTTGAATTCCCGGATGTGACCGCATTCCCTGCAAAAGGGGTACTGTCCTAGCTCATGATAGCTTCAAAAACCACATACCCCACCAGCAAAAGAAGGAACACGAACGCTACCCAGAATGCTCTGTCCTTAAAGACTTTGATTTTCTTCCTGGAGGTGGCGAAGAAACCGGCCACGATAAAGACTGCGGCATTGCAGTTGGAGCACCTCTTCACCCGGATGATATGAAGTGATTTCAGAAACGATTCGACGAAAGAAGAAGGGTAGTCAGACTGCAGTTTAGAGACAGCAAGGCAGTCCGGGCATTTCTTTATCATGTCATTGTCCCTTGTGGTTCACCTTTGCAAGTCTGACCGTGACTTCCGGCCGGGGGAATTGCATAAGGTAATTACTCGATTTAACGTACGGTCAGTGCTTTGCAAAAGCACCGGCGCAATTTATCCCGCATCTCTTCTCCGGTCACCATCTTGTGGCATCCCATACGACAACTGCCCTCTGGATCCCGGGTGATCCGCGACACGAGTGAGCACGGTGGGACTCGAACCCACAACCTCTGGCTCCGGAGGCCAACGCTCTGTCCAATTGAGCTACGTGCCCTCGTCAAAAGTTAACTACGTATACTACTAGTTTCAATCGCTCTCCTCAATTTACCAGAACACCGTCCTGGATTTTGAAGACCCGATGCGCAAGACTTGTCAGGTGGTCGTTATGGGTCGCGATGAGGAAGGTGGTCTGATGGCTGTGGCAGAGGTCGAGAAGAAGCCGATGAAGCGACTCGGCATTTACAGAATCGAGGTTTCCGGAAGGCTCATCGGCCAGCACGACTCTCGGTTTGTTGACAAGAGCCCGCGCCACCGCCACTCGCTGCTGTTCGCCGCCGCTTAATTCGGAAGGGCGGTGTTCGGCACGTTCCGCAAGGCCGACTTCGGACAACAGTACCATTGCCCGCTTCCTGACTTCTGAAAATTTATCTCCGGCTATCAGCGCCGGCATCGCGACATTTTCCACAGCCGTAAACTCCGGCAGCAGGTGATGGAACTGGAAAATGAAACCGATTTGAAGGTTTCTGAAATTCGCAATCATCTCGTCACCGAGCTTGAACACATCTTTCCCGTCGAAGAGCACATTCCCCTCGGTGGGCTTGTCCAGAGTTCCGACGATGTGCAAAAGGGTACTCTTCCCCGCGCCCGACGCGCCGACTACGGCAATGATCTCGCCTTCATCTATCGTGAAGTCTATTCCTTTTAACACCTTGAGTTCGCTTTTGCCGACAAAATAACTCTTCTTAATTCCAACGACTTCGATGATTCTCTTTGACAACTCTTCTACTCCCATCTCACGGCATCAGCAGGGTCAATTCTTGAGGCCCGTTTAGCCGGATACAGGGCCGCCAGCGAACAGATTACCAAGGCTATTAAGCCAACGACTATGAAGTCGACGATATGCATTGAAACCGGAAGCGCGGGGATAATGTACACGTTCGTGTCGAGCTTGAAGAGGTGGTACTTAATCTGGGCCTCACCCACGCCGAATCCGAGAATGAGCCCCACGATGCTTCCGAGAAATCCGACCAGCATTCCCTCGAACAAATATATCCTCATAATGCCCGATTGTGTCGCCCCCATTGCCTTCAACACCCCGATCTCCCGTCGCTTTTCAATTACGGTCATGGTCAACGAACCGAGTATATTGAACGCCGCAATCAAAATGATGAGCGAGAGAACGATGTACGCGACGATGCGTTCAATTGTCATCATCTGATACAAGTCTTTGTGCAGGTCGTACCATGTATCAATTCTGTCGCCGGGGAGTGCCTTTTGCAGTTTTGATTTCACTTCACTCGATTTTCCGATATCATACAGCTTGGCGTCGATTCCGTTCACCATGTCCGGCGAAACAGCCGACCCGGGGGATGCGAAGAGATACTGAGCGGCAGGCAAATTCACAAAAGCATAGTAACCGTCATAATCTTTGTTCTGGGACTGGTAGATTCCGCCGACGACGAATTTCTGGACTTTAGGTTGATAGAACTGCGTCAGACTCCGTTCGATGCCGGCCGGACTGATGACAGCCACGGTGTCACCCACGACCGATCCCAGCGCATCGGCGAGCGACAAACCGATAAGGATCTGGTCCTCGCGATTCGGATCAAGAAAGCGACCGAGGGCGACAGACTTCGAAAGGCTAGAGATCCTTTCGT
>JAJYJD010000362.1 GCA_021789755.1 Bacteroidota bacterium | reverse complement strand
GAGCGCCGTTGGCGCCGCGGTAGACCGTCCCGCCGTTCGCGTCGAAATTAGGGTCGAACGATTTGTGCGGGTCATAGCCCGATTTTGGCTGCGACATTGCGGCAGATGCCAGCATGGATACGGCCGCAAAGAACAGAGAGATGCGATGCGTTGACTTCATTTAACCGACCTTTTTTGTTTTGGCATGATATATCTCAAATGGGCGGGAGAAAAAGAGCAACTTTATTCCGTCATTACGTATTTTAGAATATGAACGTCATGTCGTTTAATCTGTGCGATTCCGGTGTCAAAATATACCTTCGATCCGGCGTAAAGGCAAAATCCCGATGGATAACAGAGGCGATGAACTGTAATTTGGATTCATTATCAACCCGTACTAAATTCAGCAGGCTATGAAAAATAAAAGATCGGCTATCGTACTTGCCGCGGCCGCAATAGCCGGCCTCGTTGTTTTCATCGCTCTCATACCACGTTATTCACTTTTCTATTCCATCGACAGCAAACTCGACCGTGCGCAGGCAATAACGATGTCTAGGGACATCGCCTCCAAAATCGGCGCAAACCTTCCTGACAACCTCACGCAAAACACGACTTTCAGAACAGACGCGGTCTCACTCGGTTACTTAAAATCGAAAGTCGGGATCCGGGAAACCAATAACCTGGTGAGAACGGATTCCATCCCGCTCAATTACTGGGACGTCACCTGGTTCGACGCGTCCGAACAGTCGACGCTCGGGACGAAACTGGAAGTGCAAATCTCCGCGGGAGGAAGACTCTCAAGGTTCACGCGGCACATCCCCGACACAGCCGCCGGCCCGTCGCTGCAGGAAGCGGAAGCGTTGACTGTGTTCCATGATTTCTGGAACAGCCACGGACTTTCCAGGCTGATGGGTGTCGACCCGTCATCGTGGAAGATGAGAAGCTCGGAACCGATCAAGCTGGATCACAGACAGGACTGGTCTCTCACTCTCGTGAAGGACAGCGTGGTCCTCACGGGTTTGAAGGAGGAGCTCAGAGTTCGAATTTACGGTGACCAGATCATTTCCGCCGGCCTTTCATTCCATCCGCCCGACCAATTTACGACCGCGTACACCGCCAAGGCCTCGCCGTTCATCTTCCTGACGTTCTCTTCATGGATCGTGATCTTCGTCCTCTTCGCGATCGGGCTGGTTATTTTCCTGAAGCGCTACAACGAGGGAGAAGCGGGGATCGGCTCGGCGCTTCTTGTCGCGGGGACCTATTACCTTGCGGCAGTAATTGCCGCACTCCTCTCTTTCCCTTCGGTTGGATCGGGGGTAATGATCGGCGACATGAATACTTTTTACAGGAATCTTGTCATGGGAGCCGCCTTCATCCTTCTCTGGTTCCCGCTGTACTCGATACTGACTTTCTCATCGTGGGGTATCGGTGAGTCTTCGGCACGCGCGATATGGCCGGAGAAGCTATTCACATTCGATGCGGCTTCACACTTCAGGTTTTTCAACGACAGGTTCGGAGCATCCACGCTGCGCGGCTATGCCTTCGGCGGGATCCTGCTCGGCATTTATGCGGCGGCACACCCCCTTCTTCACATCAGCAGTATCGTGGTTTCAATCGGCGGGACAGCCACCATGCTGGACTCATACGTACCGTCCGTCGCGACTCTTGCCAGCTCATTTGCAATAGCACTATTCAGCGAAACCTTCTACAGATTCGGTTTGCTTTCCTACTTCGGCAAGAGGAAGCTCGTGAAAGGGATGGCGGTCTCCGCGATTCTCTTCATTCCTTCGATGTTTTACCCGCTGCCATACGGTGATTACAGCGTATTGCAGCACACCTTCATAGCCATTGCTCTCTCAGGTGCTCTGATATTTCTATTCCTGAAATACGATTTCGTCACGACACTTGTCGCGAGCGCGATCTTCTGCTCGGCGCAGGGACTCATCCCGATCTTCAATTCGTCAAACTCTTACATGGCGACAAACTCCGTCATATCGTCAATCATTCTTCTCCTCCCCATCGCGGTGTCGCTCGTGGCGCTCTGGAGGAAACAGGCGTTTGAGCTTACGGTCGATCTGATGCCCGTCCATATCCGCCGCATAAGCGAGAGAGAACGGATGTCACGCGAGCTCGAAATCGCCAAGAACGTGCAGAACAACCTGCTCCCGAAGTCGACTCCCTCGGTGCCCTCTCTGGAATTCGGGGGAATATGCATTCCGGCACTCGAGGTCGGCGGAGATTACTACGACTTCGTCCAGATGCAGAGCGGACTAATAGGTACCGCAATCGCCGACGTCTCAGGCAAGGGATTGCCGGCCGCGATTTATATGACATTGACAAAGGGCGCGCTTCTGGGATCAGCCGAGGACCAGCCGTCACCGAGAAAAGTTCTGAGCAAGATAAACCAGATTGTATACCGCTCGATTTCGCGCGGGACTTTCATCAGCATGATCTACGCGGTTATCGACACAAAGACGAACAGGGTGAAATTCTCGCGCGCCGGTCACAACCCGCTCGCCCTGTTCTCATCCGATTCGACATCGGCGAAGCTGTTCACTCCGAACGGCCTCGCGCTCGGCCTCGACGACGGGGACAAGTTCGACGCCACCCTCGAGGAAATGGAGATCACCCTTAAGCCTGGCGACGCGCTCGTGTTTTATACGGATGGCTTTACTGAGGCGATGGATTCGGAGGCTAACGAGTTCGGCGAGGAGAGGCTCGTCGAGCTAATCGAGGCTACGCGACAGCTTCCGGTGAAACAGATGATCGAGAAGATAGACGCCGGAGTCAGGAAGTTCGTCGGAGTCGCTCCGCAGCACGACGATATGACGATGGTGGTGATCAAGGTGAAAGCGGATTGACCGCCGGAAATTT
>JAJYJD010000361.1 GCA_021789755.1 Bacteroidota bacterium | reverse complement strand
GCGCATCGCGTCGAGCACTTCCGCCGGAAGCTCGAGCAAATCGTAACTGTTGCTCGGCATATTGAGAACGTAAACGGTGCCGTTCAAGTAAGGCACTCTCATCAGAACGGAAAAGTCGTAGTCCTCCCGCGAGAGTGTCACGTCGCGTGTCTCCGGCCATGTTGTCGCCTCGACGCCGGGGAATGTGAACGACTTCCCGGCCTTGACGGTCGTTTCCCGGAAGCCCTGCAGAAGACCAAATGTCGAGCCGCTTACCTGGCCGCTATACGGCAAAAGACTCAGGACATTTTTGAACTCACTCCCTTCGGCGGCGAGTTTCTTCCACAATTCGTAGGTTATGAAGATATCTTTTCCGTCCTTTAATCTTCCGATCAACTCATCAGCAAGGTTGTGGTCTTTCAGTGAATTCAGGCAGAAGATTGCGTTCTGGCTCTGCTTTGGAAAAGTCGTCACCGGGTCGAGCGGAATTCCGGCCATGCCGAAATAGCCGGAGATGTTGTATTCGCCGGTGGAGCCAAACGGCAAATAGATCGGCACTCCGCGCGCGTTACCTTTCAACATGCCGGCAACACGGTCGAACTTCGGAAGCTGTTTCACGAAATCGGGGTAAACGTCGCTGGACGGGTTGCTGGGCCAGAGCTGCCCCGCACACCACAGGATAATTTCCGGCGTGCGTGCAAGAACTGCCTGCCATACCTGGGCATTATAATCGTCCGACTCGCCTTCCATTCCGTAATTATCCAACCACGATCCGACCCACTTCGATGGATCCGCGCTCGACTCCCATTTCTGCAGGAGATAACCAGTGTAAATAGGTATGTGCTGGTGCTGGGTCTCGGGGACGCGCGTCTCGATGCCGACTGCCATCTTGTCGAACTGGTGGACTTCATTGTACACGTCGTAGCCGTTCTCCGCGAAGCCTTCGTACCAGTTCGGGAACTTGATGATGA
This sequence comes from Bacteroidota bacterium, assembly GCA_021789755.1. Classification (GTDB taxonomy): domain Bacteria; phylum Bacteroidota; class Ignavibacteria; order Kryptoniales; family JAKASW01; genus JAKASW01. The sequence continues at coordinate 1,922 of JAJYJD010000361.1, read as the reverse complement.
CCTGGACCTTTGGGTTCACTTCCTTTGCCGGGTCAATGATATACTTTTTCGACTGCTCGAGGAGAAGCTTCGTGCGATACTCCCCCCATGTCATGCTCCCACGATCGGCGACACTCTGAGGGTCGGTGCCGTTTGTGAAGAGCCAGTCGTCCAGAATGATCCTGTCGAAAACCTGGGCGAGCCCCTGCATGCGCTCTTTGAGTTGCGCGAGGTCCTCCGCGTTATTGTAGACCGAGGGGCCTCCGTGAATGGATGTCGGTACCATCGCGCCGTCCGCCTCGATGCCCATGGCGCGGAATCTCGCAACTATTTCCCTGAGCAAATTCACATCGACTTTACCTTCTCTTCCGACGCCGTCGATGTAAACCCTGTCCGGTTTCACCGGTCGGAAGTAGTCCATCGTCTTCTTGAACTGGGCGGGATCGGCGAGAAGCCGAAGTACGTCGTACGATGTGAAGAAGATCGAGTACTTGAGGTGCTTCCATCCGTGGTAGTTGTCTTGACCGGTCTGCGCCGAAACAGAAATTGCACCGAGAAGCAACACAGTGAGGACGGCCACGGATGTGAATCTGAAATATCCCGAACAAAATCTTCTCATTTGTCCCTCCTGGCGGTTAATTTGCGGATCGCGGTGATACATGACCTTGCTTATCGGTCCGCCGCGATTGAAGACCATATATCCTGACTGTCGGTTACTTGAGATGCGTCAACGGCCAATTTATCCGCATCAAACGGGAAGTGCAAACACCGCGGGGTCGCCCCGGTAATGGCGAATATTAAGTCGGATGCGCCGTCGGGGCAACCCGATGTCTGAATTCTCTCACGATATCCACGTCATTACCCTTCCCCTGATTTTCCACTCACCGTTTTCCCTGACGAGAAAGGAAAGCGAGCCGCTTCCTGCGAGCGGTGCGAAGAGCTCGCCGACTTCGACGATCGCCTGGGTTCCGAATTTGTCGTATCGCACCCTTGATATGCCAAGCTGCACGGCAGGTCCTGCTGAACTGTCAACATAATCGCGCGACAGGACAAGGTGATATGCTCCATGGATGTAATCGAGTTTGGCCGGGTTGTCGTTCGCGGAAATAAAATGCGCGATTGTCTCATCGAGTAGTCCGGGAAGATTATTTCTTAAATAAGCCGCTTGCGTACTGTCTGCACTCCGAATCGTTGTTACGTTTGAATCGCGCAGGACTATCAGTATGCTCGAAGAATCGAAGTCCTCTTTCAGAACAAGACTGTAAATTTCATAACCATCCCCCTGACCGTACTCACGCGGTTGAACGCCATTATCACATGAGGAAACCGCGGACAGGAGCAGTAATGCAGTCGGAATGAAATGTTTCATATTCTTCCTCGCGTTTTTCCCATACCATGCGAAGGGGCCACTTTCAAAACGAATCGCGCGCACCGGAGTCGCGTTCCCTGTCTGGGCCGGAATCCCGTAATCTGCTTTGCGCTGACTGGACCATGTTGAAGACATCGGTCGCGTTCTGAATCTTCTCAAACGCCGGGAGCAAGACCCTTGATGCCGCGGCCCGAGATCCGCCGAGTCCCGACATAGCGGGAAGAGTGAGCGCGCCGAACGCGATGGTGCCGCGGCGATCCGCGGACAATTCTATCGAAGCCTGCGGAAGGTCTTTCAGGTTCCATGCACTCAGCGTCTTGCCCGTCAATCTGAGGATGCGTTCACTGGTAAGGGCGTAAACAGTCTTTCTACGCCGGAGTATGTCGTAGAAAAATCTGCCGAACAGGAGAAAGAAATACGGTGCTCCTGCCCTGTACACGGTATACTCCCAGAAGCAGGCGAAGCCGCCCCACACGAGACTGAAAGGAATAAAGAAGACGTCCGGCTTCCTGAAGATAAACCCCGTCGCGGGCCTACCGGTCCAGGCCAGACTTTCCGACGGCAACAGATACGG
>JAJYJD010000360.1 GCA_021789755.1 Bacteroidota bacterium | reverse complement strand
TGCCTCGGGTGGAAGTTCAACCCTGTCGCCGACGCTGACTGCAGAATTGCCTGCTCCAAGAGAAGCCTTGTCTGATTCTGAGTCCACTTTCCTTTTGACTTCCTTCGCTTTTTCAGGGCTGAGACTCGGGTCTAGCGGTTTAGCAGCCATTGCAACCTCCTGGTATCTTGCCCCGCTCACTGAACCGGTATATATCGCGTCCAAAATATTCAAGCGTTAGATTCCCAATTGAAGTCGGGACGGGATGCCGCATCCCAGCACAGGTCTCGATTTTTCCGCCGCCTTTCATATTGGCTGACTCCTTCATCAATGCTGAAAGCAGGGCATTCGAGTCGCAGTCAGTCTCAAATACATAGTCATCAATCTCTATCGTCAACTGAACCCGCTCACTACTTATTCGGAATTCGATGGAGAAACTTTAGAGAGCCCCGTCTCACAGCGCACCCGTCTCGGACCGGCCCGACGAGTCGGCAACACCGTACCCATCATGTATCAGGCAGGATTGTTACCTGGACGTGGGGCACACTTTCCTGTCGCCAGCTGAACTCGTGAGGTTTAAATCTCTTGGTTAATACCGTTCGTTGAATTGGACGCGTTTTTACCCCCGATGTTCGTCGCTCAAATGTGGCCATCCGATGCGCCATAACATCAGAAGCGGTTTACATCTGCGGAACTTTGCAGTGCGAGCTTGCAATATCGTGCCGATAGAACCTTCAAATAGAGGACTTCAGATCTTCAGCAGTTCTTTGCAGGCCTTTATGAGGTGATCGAGTTGCAGGTCCAAACGGAGGCTGCTGTCTTTTTTTCGCTTGATTTTCAAAAGCTGTTCGTAACCTTCCGAAATCCTGTTCAACGAAAGAAGCCCAATCGCCGCGACATACATCGATATGCCGTTGTCCGGATTGTACTCAAGGCTCTTCCCGGCGTACCAGACGGCCTCCTCATTCTCATTCCTATCCAGCGCTATCTGAGACATTTTCATAAACAGGCGGTCAAGAAGTGCAGGTCCCATCTGTTCGTAATCGAGTTCAAGAACGCTCTTCAGTCGACTGTACGCCTCATCTCTTTGCCCGGCGCTCATCATCGTCAGCCCGAGCTGGCAGCGCAGATAGGGATTGGCGGGCGACGCCGAAAGCGCAGCAGAAAGTATCTCAAGGATCCTCTGCCCCCGCTTCGCCCCACCCTGGACGATTTCATACGAATAACCGCGATTAACTATGATCAGGTCGGAGGAGATAATGACTCCGTGGTTCTTTTCTATCGAAGGTCTGATTTGCTCGAGTACAGGCAGGACGTACCGATAGTCCTTTTTGTTCCTGAACAATCTGACAATCCGCGAATCCTCATACTTGAGGACATCGGTCTCGGGCATCAGCCCTCTGACAGTCATTTCGACGCCGTCGGCCTTCGTTGTGTCGACAATGTCCTTCATTCTGGCCCGGGATTCTTCGGGCAGTTCCTCGTCGGCGTCGAGTACGAGTATCCAGTCCCCTGACGCAGCATCAAGTGCGAAATTGCGGGCCTCGGCAAAATCGTTTTGCCATGGATGGCTCAGCACCCTCGCCCCATGCCGTTTAGCAATCTCGGCACTGGAATCGGTCGAGCCGGTATCCACAACTACGGTCTCATCCACAACTCCAACGACGCTTTGCAGACACTTGTCGAGAAAGGCTTCCTCATCCCTGACGATCATGCACAAAGATATTTTAGATTTCATTGACGCTCATCTCCCATCTGTCCGGCAAATCGACTCGGCTCCGGGATTATTTCTCTATGTAACTTCTTACCTTTTCCTCTTCCAGCGGACGGAGAGCAATATAATCCACACCCTCCGATTTTTCTTCACCCTCGCGGTTAATAATGAGGACCGTCAAGCATTCGGGCTGGGCCTTTTTTATCTGCCTGCACATCTCTCTCTCCCGTCAATCGACGGGAGGCTCAGGCCGATGAACGCGGCATTGAACTTCTCGGCTGCCAGCAGATCGGCGGTCTCGCTCTGAACTGCCGGCAGTTTGAGCGCAATGATGCCGCGGAATTTATCGACACCGGAGAGTGCGGAGAAGAAGCCATCCTGAAATCTGGCAGTGGAGTTATCCTGTCGGGCCCGAGCGGGAGTTATCTTCTTCTTGATGCTAATCATGTCGGTTCGATCTTGGAATGACTGAAGAAGATAAGATAAATGTCACTCGTGAAGTAGGGATCTGGAGCAACTATCATTGTTTGGGAAGGGTGAAGTAGAAGGTGGCGCCTTTCCCCTTCCCGGCCGATTCCACCCACACCATTCCGCCGCTGAGTTCAACTATTTTCTTTACAAATGAAAGCCCCAATCCGCTCCCCTCGACTTTCTCCGTATCGCTAGTCTTGACCCTCTGAAAAATTGCGAAGATCCTTTCGTGAAATTCCTGCGGTATACCTATGCCGTTGTCCCGCACAAAGAAGAGGTAGTGGTCACCCTTGTCCTGTGTGCCTATCGTCAACTGCGGACTCGGCTGGTCTCCGGTGTATTTTATCGAGTTATCGATCAGGTTCGTGAAAACACGCTCGATATACCGGCTGACGATGAACAGTTTCGGGAAGCTTCCTTCCAGCGAGACTTTGACCTTCTTTTCCGCCAGCCTGATCGAAAGATCGTTCAACACGCGGTCGACTAGCTCTCCAAGGTCGGTCTCCTCCAATACTGCTTCGACGCTGCCGACTCGGGCCAGGTCGAGAAGGTCGTTGACCAGTGAGTGGAGGCGGGCGGAGGAAGACATTATCGCTTCAATCAGGACATCCTGCTCGACTTCGAGACGGCCGCTCCTCTTCAGTTCGCGCGCGAAACCTTCGATGACGAGAATCGGAGATTTCAGGTCGTGCGTAATGGCATATGTGAATTGCTGGAGCTCTCTGTTCTT
>JAJYJD010000069.1 GCA_021789755.1 Bacteroidota bacterium | reverse complement strand
TCGATACCGGTGTACAACATGGGTCTCTCCTTTGGGTTTGTGAGCGATGTTTTGGTTTTGTTATCACAACTAATCATACACATTTCTCTCGACTCAAAGGAGACCTTTTTGAAAATATCAACGAGAAAAAAGACGCTCATCATTGGACACATATCGAGTTCGCCCGTCTCTCTCGAACCGGGCCTTCGGCGGACTTCACAACATTTATGGCGGGCGAAAGCAACGACTTCTTCCGGCAGGACGTCAGCTGAAAATGCGCCGCGCGGGGATTAGCCAAATTGATTTCTGGGCTTGAATTAGCTAAAATGTTGTAGAGTCAATGAGGGAAGGAGTCTTTCGGATGCCAAAGACACAACAGTTCACCGCGGTCATTGAGCGCGAAGATGATATGTACGTTGCGCTTTGTCCGGAATTGGACATTGCTAGTCAGGGTAAGACGGTTGAAAAGGCTCGGGAGAACCTCAAGGAGGCTATTGAGCTGTTCTTTGAGACCGCGTCCCAGCAGGAGATTCGGGAGCGTCTGCACGACGAGGTTTTTGTGACACGAGTAGAGATCGCAGTTGGGTAAGTTGCGGATCCTCTCAGGGAAAGAGGTCTGCGACATTCTCTGGCAACACGGTTTTAAGGAGGTCAGGCAACGTGGGAGTCATATCATAATGCAGAAGAAGCTTGCGAGTTCCACTATCACAGTTCCCGTCCCGGATCACAAAGAGATAAAGATGGGTACTCTAAAATCAATCATCAGGCAGTCTCAGCTCCCTGCCAAGGAATTCGAATCGTGATGGTACCGCTGCGAGGACAACTAACCTGCGCGGCGCACTTCACATATCACGCGAAACAGCGACGCACAAGGGATATGACTCGTGCCATTCCAACTAATTTTAGCGAACAATGTGCGGCTAAAATAATTGTTGGAATGAGCACCTCGCCAGATTTTTCTGTGACGGGATTAGCAAATGATAGTTGGATGAGCACTAGTAAGCTCAATTCGTCCGGCCCAGAGAGTAGATGCAAGTGGATAAGGACGGATTGCGTTGTCTCACGATATGTTAGCCGACACACAATTCAGAAACGGTTGGCCACATTAAGCACAAAAAGGAGGAATCTATGAGACAGGCAGTCAAACTCATGTTCACGATGCTGGTGATGATAGCTGGTTGCAGCAGCGTCAATAACCCCGTCTCTCCAATCAGCGACACCTTACAACTCGACAATCTGCAGGTAACATTGTCTATTCCGAAGGAGTCGTTCGGATCCCAAGACACTCTCGTTGCCAGGACAAACGTATATAACTCTAAGGATGACACGGTTAGCTTCGCAATCTTCAACTGTAATGCGATTACGTGGTCAGTTCAGGAAAGGAGCGGCAAACCCACACTCTCTTCTCCTCCTGGCCCAGATTGTAATTCTTTGACCATGTATTCAATTCTCCCGCATCAATCGCAGCAGATTCGTCAGCTCACCGTGATGATCCCGATCGTACATCTTGCGGGAGCGCAGCCCGCTCCAAGTTCGTATTCGTTGGTTGCCAGCGACTATTTTGGGAATTTTTCCCTGAAGTTCTCAGTGAACTGACTCTTAATATCGAATATAATCTAAACAGAATCTCAATGGCTAATTGCGCGTCGGCTAACAACGAGAAAAAAGACGCTCATCATTGGATATATATCGATCTCGCGCGTCTCTGTCGAGCCGGGCCTTCGGCGGACTTCACAACATTTATGGCAGGCGAAAGCAACGACTTCTTCCGGCAGGACATCAGACGCCATCGCGTTGCGCGCCATTAATTCAATCGGACTTTCTGTGCTTGCGTTGTCGATTCTGTCTATCATCAAACGACTATTTGGTGTATGCAATTATTACAAAACAATCATAATAAGAGGAGAGAAATATTATGAGAAAAATAGTTGTTATATCGATGATTACGTTGGATGGAGTAATGCAAGCTCCTGGTGGGCCTAAGGAAGATACAACAGGCGGTTTCAGATATGGCGGTTGGACTGCACCTTATTCTGACGAAGTTCTTGGCAGGGCCATGGAAAAACAGATGAAACCTGCAGACCTTCTATTGGGCAGAAAGACATTTGAAATTTTTGCCTCCTACTGGCCTGAACATGCAGACAATTGGCCGGGCATCAATGATGTCACAAAATACGTCATGTCCAAGACCGTGAAGAAGTCGGGTTGGAAGAACTCAGTTTTCCTCAGCAGCCTGGCAGATATCAAAAAGCTCAAAAATTCAAAAGGTTCTGATATTAAAGTCTGGGGCAGCAGTAAGCTTATTCAGCTGCTGCTTAAGAATGATTTAGTAGACGAACTCTGGCTCCAAATTCACCCGTTGACTCTTGGCAAGGGAAAAAAGTTGTTTGACAATCTCGCGATTCCGGCAGCATTTACATTAATAGAGAGTATTGTCACACCAAGCGGAGTGATCATTGCAAATTACAGGCGAGCTGGAAAAGTTGAGACAGGTACTGTTGGATCTTAAGAAGCAATAATATTAGAACAAATTGCTTGTTTCATTGTGAAACTCCTTTTCACAGCCTGCCAGAGTCGACGACGAACCAGGAAGAACGTCATACGGTAACAATGCGCAACGCAACGAATGCATATCAAGCGGCAAGAAGACGCTCCGCTTTTTGTACATCCTGGTGGCCCATCTCGCAAGCGGAGCCGGTTCACCGACTTCGCTGCTTTCGCTCGGTAGCTCGATGTATTCCAGAGGCGGATCCGCCTTCGGCGGACTTCGCGCCTTCTGCGGCGGACGAATGCAATGGCTTCTTTTTTGGAGGACGTAAGTAGCAATGCTTCTCAGTCAACTTGAGGAAAACGATTATGAAGGGACTGCAAACAATCGCAAGCAGTTACTCCGTCGCTGAAACTATAGACAGACTTGTTTCAGCGGTCACATCAAGAGGGCTGACACTGTTTGCGCGAATTAACCATGCAGAGAATGCCGCGAAACAAGGCCTGCAATTGAGACCTACTGAGTTAATACTTTTTGGAAATCCAAAAGTGGGAACAGCCTTAATGCAGGACAAACAGACTTCAGGAATTGATTTACCTGTGAAAGCCTTGGCATGGCAAGATGAGGCAGGCAAGGTGTGGTTAACGTATAATGACAGTCAATGGCTTAAAGAACGGCATAATCTCGGCAAAAAAAGTGACCCCGTATTAGATGCCATTACAGACGGAATAAAACTGGTAACTCATGAATCTACGCAAAGATGAAAGCAAGCACTGCCGCTGACAGCCGGGACCACGGCGCTGGTTATCTATATTTCAAGGAGAGTTCGCTAAACGCCGCACTCATTTCATAGTACCATGCTTGTGCGGCGCTGCCTTTTCATAATGTATACGTTAGTCGACACGCAGCGGAACACGCCTTGATAGTTCGAACCACGTGAATCGGAGACATCTATGCGACGCGGAATCATAATCCTGAGTCTCTCGCTATTATGGCCTGGATGTACCGGGAATAACCCCGTATCACCAGTCACGAATACCATTCGATCCAACAATTTGCAGGTTACATTCAGCATTCCCCGATCCTCATATGGAGTTCATGACACCCTGGTGGCGACGACCACCGTGTATAACCCAGGGGACACTGCCGTGAGTCTTTATGTTCCGGTCTGCTGGGCGACAGCCTGGTACACAGTTCAGAACAGCGGCGGAACAACGAAATTAAGTTATGTCGCACCGAGAAACCTCGGCTGCAATTCAATAGTCCATTATTCGATTCTGCCACGCCAATCACAACTGATTTTTCTGTTGGACGTCAGAGTCCCAATAGCTGCGCTTGGCTCAACGCAGAATCTTCAAGGCTCATACGTTTTGAAAGATGACAACATCCTTGGGACGTTTTCACTGGGGTTCACTGTCAATTGAATCGCGGTGCAGTGCGTGGATTGCGCCACGGCGTCATCCCCACATGCGTTATCCGAAGGCCAGCGTAGCCTGTCCGGTGAAAAGCAAGTCTCCTTTGAATAATCAACGGGTTTGGCCTATATTTTCTTAGACCTATTTTCCTTTCACCAACAGATAATCCACGAATCAATGATAATTGAAGAAGAAATAAAACGACGACGCAGCTTTGCCATCATTTCACATCCTGATGCGGGGAAGACCACCCTCACGGAGAAATTCCTTCTGTACGGCGGCGCGGTCCGGCTCGCCGGTTCAGTCACCGCGCGCAAGAACCAGCGCCAGTCAACTTCCGATTGGATGGAGCTGGAACGGAAACGCGGCATCTCCATAAGCGCGACGGTCCTGCAGTTCGACTATGACGGTTATCGCATCAACCTCCTCGATACACCCGGTCACCAGGACTTTTCCGAGGACACATACCGGGTGCTTACCGCGGTGGACGCCGTGGTGATGGTGATAGACGCGGGAAAGGGAATTGAAAAACAGACGCGGAAGCTTTTTGAAGTCTGCCGCCGCAGAGGCATTCCCATTTTCACGTTCATGAACAAACTCGACCGCCCCACAAAGGACCCCCTCGCCCTGCTGGACGAGCTTGAGAGCGTTCTGCAAATCGGCGCCGTGCCGATGAACTGGCCGATGGGAACAGGATTTGAATTCCGCGGAGTGTTTGACCGAATGGCAAAACAGGTTCATCTCTACGAACTCAACAGCGGCGGCTCTTACCGGGCCTCGGTGGCTATTTCCGACCTTACCGATCCGGTCGTCAGCGAACGACTTTCTGAATCCACTTACCACACAATGGTTGAAGAGCTGGAGATGCTAGACCAGGCGGGCGAAACGTTCGAAGCGGATGCCGTTCTCAGCGGCCGGATGACTCCGGTGTTCTTCGGCAGTGCCCGCAACAACTTCGGCGTTCAATTGTTGCTTGATGGTTTCCTTGCGCACGCCGGCCCGCCGCGGCCACGAATGAGCAACGGTGTGACTGTCCCGATGGAGCAGGAGGCGTTTTCCGGCTTCGTGTTCAAGATTCAGGCCAATATGGATCCAAAGCACCGTGACCGGATCGCCTTCCTGCGCGTCTGTTCCGGCAAATTCACACGCGACATGTCTGTAATTCATTCGCGCACGGGGAAGAGTCTACGCCTCTCGAACGCGAGCAAGCTCTTCGGGCAGCAGCGGGAGACAGTTGACGAAGCGTTTCCGGGAGACATTGTCGGGTTCGTCGGACAATCCAGCCTCGGCATCGGCGACACCCTGACTGAGGACGCGCGCATTGTGTACAACGAAATCCCGCACTTTCCACCGGAGTATTTCGCGTTGTTGCACAACCCGAACCCCGGGCTCTACAAGAAATTCAGAGACGGCGTCGAGCAGCTGTTGCAGGAGGGTGTCGTACAGGGGTTCACGTTGGTGGACTCCGGCCTGCGAGTCCCCGTGCTTGCCGCCGTCGGTCCGCTGCAATTCGAGGTGGTGCAATACCGGCTGGAGAGCGAATACGGCGCCCAATCGACGCTTGAACCTGCAGACTGGAAACTTCTCAGATGGATAGATCCCGAGTATGATATAAGGAAATTCCCCCGCTCCCTTCTTCCGTCCGGATGCGCGCTCGCGGAGAACGCAGAGCACCAGCATGCAATTTTGTTCCAGGGCGATTGGGCACTGAACCACTTCCTGGGGAAGAAACCGGATTTCAAGATATCCGAACTTCCCTTCTAGAATGAAGGCCCGCCGACACTTCAGATATCCCGCCAAATATTATCGTTAGATTCCAATAGAGGGCCCTGCCCTTTCATGATCAACGAAAATCCGATGGACATGAAATCATATTGCCCAGTCTCGCGAATTTGCCACAGGCGCGGGCCACTGCTTCATGGCGCGCGCCGGAGGGCCCTCAATACACGGAACGACTTTTTCCCGGAGCGCGTTAGACATCATAGCCGTCGGCGAATGCATGTACAAGCCCGGCGCGTAAATCAAATCTTCACCCATGGCAACTAAATTTTCAGAGGCAGCATTCGTGACAAAGATCGCAGAACTTTTGGACAGATTTTCCCCGCGGTTCCGGAGTATTCTTCGAATTACCGCGGCATTTACATTCACACTCCATGGTACAATGAAACTCTTCGCCTTCCCCGCCGGGAGAGTCTTCCCGCTCTTCTCGGAGATGGGACTCGCGGGCGTGCTCGAGACATTCGGTGGCGTGCTTCTGATCCTCGGGCTGTTCACGCGGCCGGTCGCTTTCATTCTGGCGGGCGAGATGGCCGTCGCATTCTTCCAGGCCCACTTCCCGAGGAGCTTCTGGCCCGTGATCAGCGGAGGCGAGCTGGCGTTCCTGTACTGCTTCACCTGGCTCTACATTTCCGCCGCCGGCCCGGGCCCGTGGAGCATCGACTCGCTACTATCCCGGCATCGCCAGCCCGGCGAAACCGGAACCTGATGGCCGCGGATTTGAATCCGCTTAACTCAAAGGAGGATGCATGGCAAGTTCCAACGAAACCAATAAGAAACGAGCCGTCGAATTCCTGCAGCTTGTAGTTTCAGGACGAATCGAAGAGGCATATTCAAAATTCGTGGACGAGAAAGGCAAGCACCACAACGTCTTCTTTGCAGCGGGTTTCGTCGCGCTGCGGAAGGCCATGATCGAGAACCATGGCCAGTTTCCGGACAAGAAGTATACGGTCAAAAACGTCATTGGTGACGGCGACTTCGTAGCGGTGCATGCTCATCTTGACCCCGGCGATGGCGGAAGGGGGATGATCGTAGTTCACATCGTCCGGTTTAAAGGCGACAGGATCGTCGAGTTCTGGGACTGCGGGCAGCAAATACCGGCCGATTCGCCGAATTTAGACGGACCTTTTTGAACTAACCCGTTGGCCGCCTTGTTGGGATATACGACCGTTTAAGCTTCTGCCTATTCAAGAGTAGCGGGCTATGACAACCGATCTCACTGAAAATCTCCGTAAGCAACTGGACGAAATATACCGCACGGAATCGCGCCGCATTCTCGCCACGCTGATCCGTCTGCTTGGCGACTTCGAAACAGCCGAGGACGCCATGCACGAGGCTTTCAGCGTCGCGCTGGAAAGGTGGCAACAGGAAGGCATACCGGCTAATCCGCGCGCGTGGCTCGTTTCGACGGGCCGCTTCAAGGCAATCGATCAACTCCGGAGGCGGGCAAAGTTCGAGACATCATTCGAACCTCTGGCGGAACAACTTTCCGCTTCGGCTGACGAGGAAATCGGCCCGGGGAACGAAGGCCTGGAGGACGACCGGCTGCGGCTTATCTTCACCTGCTGCCACCCTGCACTGTCACCGGAGGCGAGAGTCGCGCTGACTTTGCGCGAAGTCTGCGGTCTGACGACTGAAGAGATCGCGCGTGCGTTTCTCACCACTCCCCCTACCCTGGCCCAGCGAATTGTGCGCGCAAAGACGAAGATAAAGGAAGCGAAAATACCGTACCAGGTTCCCTCACGCGATGAACTGCCAAACCGGTTGGATGCCGTGTTACAGGTGATCTACCTTATCTTTAACGAGGGGTACTCCGCTTCTTCGGGTAACTCAATTACGAGGGCGGACCTCTCGGGCGAAGCGATTCGCCTCGGCCGACTTCTCGCGGAATTACTGCGGGAACCGGAGGTGATCGGGCTCCTCGCGCTGATGCTCCTTCACGAGTCGCGGCGCTCTGCCCGCGCATCTCCTTCGGGAGAGTTGGTGCTTTTGGAGGACCAGGATCGCTCGCTGTGGGATCACGACTTAATCGCCGAAGGAGTGGCACTGGTGGAAGAGTCTTTGTCGTCGAGGCGTTTTGGTGCTTACACATTGCAGGCTGCGATCTCAGCAGTGCATTCGGAAGCATCCGACGCCGCCTCGACTGATTGGGCGGAAATTATCGCGCTTTACGACGCCTTGATGAAAGTTAATCCGTCGCCGGTTGTGGAATTGAACCGCGCCGTCGCCGTGGCAATGCACAGCGGGCCGGATGCGGGGTTGAAGCTGATCGATGACATCCTGGAGCGCGGTGAGTTGACCGATTACCACCTGGCCCATTCGGCTCGCGCGGAACTCCGCAGGAGACTGGGAAGAATCGAGGAAGCCCGCGACTCTTACATGCGAGCCCTGTCTCTCACACAACAAGCACCGGAACGCAGGTTTCTCGAGCGCCGGCTTAACGAATTAGCCTGAGTCTTTTCGATCAAAAAGGCCCACGTGCAATGCCGACGAGTCACGACGGGGAACGGTCGTGGACTCAAAAGTGCGGAAGTGAACAGGCATACGGGCTTGCGATTTTTGACTTTTGAATTTTGACTTTCGAGTTTTATGCTGTTCTGTCTAACACATGGAGGAAGAATGAAATACATCTGTCTCGTGTACGGCGAGGAGGAAAAGATCGCGGCAATGGACGATGACGAGTGCATGAAGTACGACGCCGAGATAAGGAACAGCGGAAAGTGCATAGCGTCGGAGGCACTTCGAAGGATCGGCACTGCAAAGACGCTGCGTGTGAGAAGCGGAAGAGTATCGGTAATGGACGGCCCTTTCGCCGAAACCAAGGAGGCGCTGGTCGGTTTTTATCTCGTGGACGCGAAGGACATGGAGGAGGCCCTGAGGATAGCCGAGAAGATACCTCCGGCACAGGTCGGGTGCATTGAAGTCAGGCCGGTGAGGGAGCTTGTAAGCACATTCGGCGAGAAGAGACAGATCGACTGAGCAACAGGGGCTGACCGGGACAAAAGGAGAATAAGATGCGCATCGGCATATTAGGCTCGGGATTGATGGGCGGAAAGCTGGGAACGATTTTCGCCCGCTCCGGGCATGAAGTAATCTTCAGCTACTCCCGCAGCGAGCAGAAACTGAAGAAACTTGCGAAGGATGCCCATGGCAATGCGCGAGCTGGAACACCACGGGAGGCGGTCCAGGAAGCCGACACGTTGTTGCTTGCCGTGCATTGGTCGCGAATCGACGATGTGCTTGATCGGGCGGGCGTTTCCGCCTCCGCTGAAGCTTCGGCGGACGGGTTGTCCGCCAAGGTGGTCATTACATGCTCCTTGCCGATGAACGACGATAACACCGAACTCGTCGTGGCCCACACCTCGTCGGGCGCGGAAGAACTTGCGATGATGATTCCGAAAGCCAATGTCGTTTCCGCATTCAACACCGTGCCGAGCGAAGTGCTCTTTGGGGTGTATGAGTCCAGGAACAAGGCCAGAAGACCGGCCCTGATATATTGTGGCGATAACGAGATTGCCAAAAGCGTCGCCGCTGAATTGATACGTGACGCAGGTTTTGATCCGGTTGACGCAGGACCTCTACGGATCGCGCGATACACCGAACCCTTTGCGCTCCTCGTCGCCCAACTGGCATACGAGGGAAAGTCGGGTCCGGAACTCGCCTATCGCTTCGAACATTTAAAAGGATGAAAGAGGTGATGTCACAACTAAGCGAATGGCAGAGTTTCTACATAATCGTCGGCTCATCTGCCGGCGCCTTGATAGGTTTGCAGTTCGTCGTCATCACGCTTATTGAGAGAGGGTCGCGGCCCACGGCTGAGGCCGGCGCCGCATTCGCGACACCGAGTGTCGTTCACTTCGGAGCCGTCCTTTTAATTTCGGCCATCCTTAATGTTCCGTGGGGTGCGATTATGGCCGCCTCGGTTCTTTGGGGCATTGTTGGCATGGCTGGAATTGTATACGCGGTTGTCGTCGCCCGACGTATGCGGACGCAGGCCGCCTACCGGCCGGTACTTGAAGACTGGATGTTTTACGCCATGCTTCCGCTGGCGGCTTACGCGGCACTCGCGCTATCGACATTGTTCGCCGGTTCCAATCCTGCCGGAGCACTGCTCTGCGTCGGCGCCTCTTCCCTTCTCCTTCTCTTCATCGGTATACACAACGCCTGGGACTCGGCAACGTACAATATTTTTGCGAGGAAGAGAGAATGAAACACGGCGCCAGTTCCCCTCGGACGAACCAGGAAACCCCTTGGGGGTTTTTCAAATTCTCTGATCCGTCCGTTCCTGACGCGCGGTTCGCGCCTTTAACGTATGGCGACTCGAATCACATCACAGGCGGATAAAATGAAAGGATTAAGAAGAGCATTGCCAACCCTTTGAATGTTTGAAACCGACCTGAGAAAAAATGGCGTCAAAAGAATTTCGGAGTGGAGCGTTAAGAAACAAATATTCTGATTCTGAGAACGGTGGAGATATGACGGTTATTATTTGTTTTAGTTCCACGACGAAATTCTTGGCCATTTTTTCCCCGGCCTTGATCTTTTCTCCCGCTCAATTATTCAATATAAGTGTGCGGGATTGCGCCTTCGGCGCTCATTTGGTTCTTTCTTTTCTATCAAGGGAAAGGAAAGAACATCACCCGACAGACGAAACCAAGTGTATCTGGTGGAAGGTGTCAAATGAGAGTTGTCCATTTTCTCTTGCTCGCCCAAGAGAAAATAGACGAAAAGAGAAGGGCGCCCCGCGAAAATGGGGACGGCTTTGGAGTGTTCCGTCCTCTGTACAGAGAGGCGATTTCAATGCACGCTGGTTTGTATGGGTCGGAGGAGAGCCGGAAATCGCCTCTTGAGGTGTCGACAGAGCTCTTGCGGAACGAGGACGGGACTCTCATTTTCGCAGGGGGAGTTATTAAGAAATCTACTCCCTCCTTTACCTAACCCGTCATCGTCCGGTCGACTGTCACCTATCTATGACGGGACCCCGCAGGGCGGGACGCCGGACTGTCGCGCCAGAAACACTCCGCCGCCAGCGATCAGGACAAATATCCCGATTTAGATGACGACCCTATTTGGATTTCAGCGCAGAACTGATTTGTTGCTGGACAAGGGAGTCCATAACCACGTAGCCTTCATAATTAGGGTGCACCCCGTCTTTCGTATATTTCTCGTCCAGCCCCTTTCTTCCGTCAACCATCTTTGAATAATAGTCGACATAAGGAATATCGTTCTCATCGCAGTACGACCTGATCATTGAATTCAGCTTCGCGATCTTTTCAGCGGGCTGCAATCCTTTATGCCATGGGAAGTCGTACGCCGGGAGGACCGACGATAGAATTACCTTGATATGGTTTATCTCGGCTAATTGTACCATAGAAATAATATTTCCCATGATATCTTCTAACGAGATCGGGCCGGCATTTTCCGCAATATCATTTGTGCCCGCAAGGATAACCACGAGCGCCGGCTTCAGATCGATCACATCCTGACGAAACCGGAGCAACATCTGGGATGAGACCTGTCCGCTTATCCCCCTGTCGATATACCCTTTATCGACAAAGAAGCTGCTATCTATCTTGGCCCAGAATTCGGTAATGGAGTTGCCCATGAAGACCACTCGGTCTTTCCCGGCAGCCACCGGAGGAAGGCTTTTATCCGCTTCGGCGTACCTTTTCAAATTTGCCCAATCACTTATCGTCTGTGCATGGACTTGACATTGCAGGAGAATCAGCATCAAAAACGTGTAACGAAATACGAATTTCAAGGTCAAATTCCTCCTTAGTTGCTATGCCTCTAAATATGCATAGGGGAATTCATAATACCAATTTTCGTTTTCTGCCGACTTTTCCGAGCGAATGCCCTTAACGTTGGCTGAGGACGAGGCACAGCATTACCAGCAGAGGTGAGACATCTTAAAGCGCCGGGAATAAGCCCTCGAGTTGAATTACAGTCGGATTTGAATATGCAGCGAGAACACTTTTGCCCCCTGTCGATTTCCGGTCCGCGTGATCGACTATTTGATGTGAACTAAAATTATTCAAAACAAGTTGTTCAGAAGGAGGAGAAAGTCTTGGAATCGACAATAGAAAACACATCGACACGCGCAAGTTCGAGTGGCCGTGGTGGTGTCTGGACCGGCCGGGTCCTCAGCGGAATCGCCGTCCTCTTCATGCTTTTCGACAGTATAACGAAGATCATCCAGGTCCCCGAGGTTTTGAAGGCGAGCGCCAACCTAGGATACGGCGCAGGAACAATACAAATCGTGGGGATAATTCTGCTCGCCTGCGTCGTCGTCTATGTTATCCCGCGCACGTCGATAATCGGCGCAGTACTCCTGACAGGATACCTCGGCGGCGCTGTGGAAGCTAACCTGCGCGCCGGTACCCCGCTCTTCAGTAATCTCCTGTTCCCGGTCTACTTCGGAATAGTCGTCTGGGCAGGTTTGTATCTGCGGAATCGCCGGGTGCGCGAATTCTTCTCGCTTAGAAAGGCAGGTTAAGAGTGTTCCGGCAGAAAAGACCGCGGAGACGCGGAGTCGCAGAGAGAAATGTGCCGTGCCGATTGACATCGCTGCTCCGCCTCCCCCCGCACAGTGTGTTGTGCCTTGGCAGGCGGGCGTTTTTGCGGTGTTAGAAACTGCCCGACCCTGGAACAGCCTCACAGCGTGTCGCGTTGGTATGAAGGACCAAAAGGAATTCGATCCTGAACTCAGCAAGTGGTTGAGCCGGGAGTTCAGAGATCGGAATCGACGATCACGCTGTCGGAGCTAACTCAACATCGGAAGGAGGTGGAGAACAGTGAGGACATTGGGCGTTTTCAACATGGTGTCTCTGGACGGCTATTTCGTTGATGCGAACGGCGATATGAGCTGGGCCAAGGTAGACAGAAAGGATCCGGAATGGGATCAGTTCGTTGCAGGGAATGTCAAAGGAGGAGGGATACTTGTTTTCGGAAGAAAGACATACGACCTGATGGCAAGCTATTGGCCAACGCCCGCGGCTAAGCAAAACGATCCTCTCGTCGCCGAACGAATGAACAAATTCCCGAAGATTGTGTTCTCGAGAAAGATGGATGAAGCTGCCTGGGAGAATACGGAGGTTGTGAACGGCGATCCGGTAACGGAGGTGAAGAGGATGAAGGAGGAGCCCGGGAAAGACATGGTCATACTGGGGAGTGGTACGATCGTCTCACAGCTTACCCAGGCGGGACTGATCGATGATTATATGATCGTGGTAATTCCAATCGCGATCGGCAGAGGTAGAACTCTGTTCGAAGGAGTGAGAGACAGGCTGAATTTCAAATTGAAGAGCTCGCGTGCGTTCGGAAATGGGAATGTGCTTCTTCGGTATGAGCCGGCGAGAGATTAGCTGCCATCCGGTTGGATGCGGCCGGAGAGACATCCGGACAAAATGTAAGGAACGATTAACGTGAGAAAGCTGGCAGCGGCCGAGTTTATCGGTCTGGATGGCGTGATCCAGGCGCCGGGCGGCGTGCAGGAGGATACCGGTGGCGGCTTCACGCCTGGCGGCTGGACCTGGCCAAATTGGCACGATGGCATCGGGCGGCACTTTTTCGAGGCAATATCCCACGCCGATGCGCTCCTTTTCGGACGCAAGACTTGGCAGATCCACGGCGGAGCGTTCGAACCGATGCCCAACAGTGATCCGTTCGGTGCCGCGATGAACGCGGTCCGCAAGTACGTCGTATCAAATACACTGAGGCTCACGTCAGCCTGGCGCAACTCATCTCTGATCTCCGGCAATGTCGTGAACGAAGTGCGCAGGTTGAAGCAGCAGGCCAGAAAGGACATCCTCGTCGACGGGAGCAGGGTGCTCGTCCACACGCTTATTGAAAACGACCTTGTGGACGAATTTGCACTGCATGTTTATCCGCTTCTACTGGGTGGAGGAAAGAGATTGTGCCCGGATGGCGAGCGCGCCGATCTGCAACTTATCGAGTGCCAATCGTTGCCGACCGGAGTTGTGTTTCAAAGATACCGGCGCACCTGGTGGCGTCTGTCTCCGGCCTCCGGCCGGGAACTACCCGGAGGTGATCCGAATGACGATCAAGGAGGAGTGAAAAGATGAGTAATCAAAGCTATTCAACCTCATTCACCGTAGACAAGTCTCCGGATGAAGTCTTCAAAGCGGTCAACAATGCCAGGGGATGGTGGTCCGGGGAAATTACCGGTGAGACCGACAGGGTCGGCGCAGAGTTCGCGTACCGCGTTCCGAACGTGCACTTCAGCAGACAGAAGATAACCGAGCTCATTCCGGGTAAGAAGATCGTCTGGCACGTGCTGGACGCGGATATCAGTTTTATAAAGAACACCGGCGAGTGGAAAGATACCGACATTGTCTTCGATATCGTCAGGAAGGGAAACAAGACAGAACTTTGCTTTACGCACATGGGACTCGTTCCGGCGTTTGAATGTTACAAGGATTGCTCGAACGGGTGGAGCCTGCTCGTCAACGGCAATCTGCGCAAGCTGATAATGACAGGTGAACTCCAACCGAGCCCGTGGTGAAGCTTAGAGCCCGGATTCGCATCGACGGCATTCGTAAAAGACGTGAAAAGAAAAATTCTCATTCTTTGTCGATTTGACGACCCGCTATTCGACTAATTAATGACCAGAAAAAGAAAGGAGATTAAAAGTGAGATTCATGATGTTCATGATACCGCCGGAATACCAGCCGGACGCGTCGCCCAAACAGAAAGCTGACGCGAATTTTGCCCCGCCGAAGGAAGCCGTTGAGGCGATGATGAAGTAC
>JAJYJD010000359.1 GCA_021789755.1 Bacteroidota bacterium | reverse complement strand
GACGAGGTGGTCCGAAAAGTTCTCGCAGATGCAGGGAGTATTCTACCGAAATAGATTCTCAATATGGAGGACAAATGAAAGTCGAATTCATACAGAGAGATTTCACGACAATAAAAGCCGATGCCCTGGTGCTGGTCCTGACGAAGGACGATGTCGGCGGCAAAAAAGCAGCCGAGCTCAGCAGGTTGATTTCAAAATTTCCAGGTGAGAAATCCCATCTGGAACGCGCTCTGGCGGCGAGCGGGTTCGCCGGAGATAAGGAAGAGCAGATGACCGTCTACTCGCTCGCGAAGTACGGTGCCGCTTTTCTCGTCGGCACAGGAGATGAATCGCAGCTCTCAAACGAAAAGTTGAGGAGAGCGGCGGCTGCGGGCATCAGGGCGGCGCAACTGGCCAAGGCGGTTTCCGTCATAGTGGCCACACTCGATTCGGTGACGGAAGAAACAAGTCATTATGAAGTCGTGCACTCCCTGCTCGAAGGTGCCATCCTCGGTGCGTACAAATTCGACAAGTATTTCACACTCGACCGTAAGAATTCGAAAGTCGATACGATAACTGTGGCGCTGGCGGGAGTCGAAGCCTCGATCGGGAAGAAGGCTGCAAAGGATGCAGAGCTGACTTGCGAGGCGGTTTATCTGACACGTGATCTGTGCAACGCGCCTGCAAACGAGATTCATCCGGAAGCTCTGGCAAACGTCGCGGCCAATATGGCAAAAAAATATCACGTCCACTCGAGGATCCTTGACGAGAAGCAGATTCGCAAACTGAAAATGGGCGGACTTCTTGCCGTGAACTCCGGAAGTGCCAGGCCTCCGCGTTTCATAACGCTCGAGTACAAAGGCAATCCGCGCAGCAGAGACTGGTACGCCATCGTGGGAAAAGGGATCACGTTTGACAGCGGTGGCATTTCTCTCAAGCCGTCGGCAGGAATGGCTGAAATGAAGATGGACATGTCCGGCGCGGCGGCCGTGATCGGTACCATACAGGCGCTGGCGTCGTTGAAGATACCGGTAAACGTCGTGGGCCTTGCCCCTTCGACCGAGAATCTTCCGGGCGGAAGGGCGTACAAGCCGGGTGACGTCGTCACGACGATGTCCGGGATAACGATAGAAGTGGACAACACCGATGCGGAGGGAAGGATAATATTGTCCGATGCCCTCCATTACGCCAAGCGTTACAGGCCGAAGGCCATAATCGATCTTGCCACGCTGACGGGAGCATGTGTCGTTGCGTTGGGTCATCATGCGACCGGTATGTTCGGGACGAGCGAAGACGTAATGGCCCAGTTGAAAGAGGCCGGTGAGAAGACGTTCGAGCGCGTCTGGCAAATGCCTATTTTCGAGGAGTACGAGAAGCAGATAAAAAGCGAAATAGCCGACGTGAAGAACGTGGGCGGTCGGTGGGCCGGCGCTATCACGGCAGCTCTCTTCCTCAAGAAATTTGTGGGAGACTATCCGTGGGTCCATCTCGACATTGCCGGCACCGCAATGCTTGAAGAGCCGGCGGATTATTCCCCGCGGGGCGGATCGGGAGTCGGCGTAAGGCTTCTAACCGAGTTTTTTAAGCGCATCGCTGCTCAAAACTAAAGCCGGAATTTCTTTGTTGAAAAGTGGAAACCATTTGAGTTCTATTTCATCTAACTAAAAGAACGAAAGGAATCAGATATGGCTAACATAAAAGACGCGACTGCAGGGACTTTCGAAAATGAGGTCCTGAATTCAACTGAGCCCGTACTCATCGATTTCTGGGCTCCCTGGTGTGGTCCGTGCAGAATGGTCGCACCGGTGGTGGAAGAGATATCAAAGGAGTATGAGGGCAAACTCAAGGTGATGAAACTGAATACGGACGAAAACATGGATATTGCGATAAAGTACAACATCCTCAGCATTCCGACGCTCGGATTCTTTCAAGGCGGGCAGATGGTCGACAGGATTATCGGCGCCGTACCGAAAAAGGTCATTGTCGAGAAGATTGCGAAGGCCTTTTCCAATGGGTCGGCTGCAAAATTAAACTAAGGAAAGAAAATGGCGTTCATCCAGGAATCAGACAAAGCGGAAATCAAAGCACAGATCGGCGAGCTTACGAGCGAAGTGAAGATCCTTCTCTTCACCCAGCGCGAGAATTGCCAGTATTGCGGGGAAGTCCGGACCGTTCTCGAAGAGTTCTCGCAAATCATCGAGAAGGTCAGGCTTGAAATGTACGATATCGAGTCGGACAACGAGCTCGCGAAGAAATATGACGTGAAGCGCGCCCCGGCAATCATCGTCATGGGAGAAAAAGACCACGGAATCCGCTACTACGGTCTGCCCGCGGGTTATGAATTCGTCGCGCTGATGAATGCCGTCAGAATGGTCGGGTCGAACAATCATGAGCTCGCTCCCGAGACCGTGGAGCAGCTTTCGAAGCTCACTAAACCCGTCCACATACAGGTGTTCGTGACGCCGTCCTGCCCGTATTGCCCGAATGCCGTGACGCTGTCACATCAGTTTGCCATGGCGAGCGATCTCGTAACGGCTGATGGAGTCGAAGCGACGGAGTTTCCGGAGCTTGCGATGCAGTATAACGTTCGCGGCGTGCCGAGGATCGTCGTCAACGAGGACCACCACTTCGAAGGCGCGATGCCGGAACAGTGGTTCGTCGAAGAGGTCCTGAAGGCGGTAAACTGATTTGGACTTCGACGTCAATCACCCGCTCCGAAACCAAAAATGCCTGAGATGCGGTTCTCTGATGAAGCCGCAGATAGGATGCTGTGGGAGCATATTCTATTTCAACTGCGGCAGCTGCGGCAACATCATGGCGCTGACCGACAAGATGGTGGCGGCAATGGTAGATGAATACCAAAAATCGAAAGTGGGAAATGCATAGACATAGATTCGAGGCGAAGCACCATAAAAGACTTGACTCCGCATACAGGAGAAGA
>JAJYJD010000068.1 GCA_021789755.1 Bacteroidota bacterium | reverse complement strand
AACTCGCCGACAAGGCGGCCGAATCTCTTGCCGAAATTATCGCGTCGGTCAACGGCGTCGTCGGGATGATCAACCAGATCGCGGCTGCCGGCGAAGAACAATCATCGGCAAGCGAACAGATCTCCCACAATGTCGAGAACATCTCGTCGGTCGCCGGACACGTTTCCGACGCAACCGTCGATCTCGCACGCACGGCTGAGAACCTCAACCACCTGACCGAACACCTGAGAGAATTAATAGAGCGCTTCCAGCTCAACGCAAAGTTTCAGGAAAAGGGCTCCCTCGGGGTGAGAGAAAACGGCAAGATAGTTCCCATGCATGACTCTCATTCGAACGGTCAGAAAAGGAGATGAAAATGGGTGAAACCGGCCAGGCCGACGACGCAATCTACCAGCTCGTAAGCTTCGTAATTGAAAACGAAGAGTTCGGAGTCGACATACTCAAGGTGCAGGAGATAATCCGTACCGTGGAAATCACGCGCGTCCCGAAGTCGCCCGAATTTGTCGAAGGTGTGATCAACCTCCGCGGAAAGATAGTTCCCGTTATCGACCTTCGGAAACGTTTCGGCATCGCCGTTAAGCAGCGGGACAACGAGACAAGAATAATAGTTGTGGACCTTGCCGACAAAGTGGTCGGCTTCCTCGTCGATAGGGTCAAAGAAGTTATCCGCGTCGACAGGAGTATCATCGAACCACCGCCGGGGCTGGCCACCGGCATAAGCACCAGCTACATCACGGGTGTGGCAAAGCTTCAGGACAGGCTGTTGATACTGCTCGATCTTGACAGGGTGCTTTCTTCCGACGAACAGGAAAAGATCTCCGAAGTCGAGACCGAGATCCGGTAATCCATGACAACAGCATGAACACTCAACTTCCTTAAAATCTCCAGCGAGGCGGGCGACATTTGCAGCGGTTGAACAACATACGCACCTTTTCTTCGATCAGCCTGCCGGACTTCGATCCGGCGTCGGTCAAATTGCTCATGCGAACATGTACGTGGTAACTCCATGCCGATCGGCGGGGGCGAAGCCGCAGGCGGTCCAGACGAACGGCGCCGCGGCGGAAGTCGATTCGATTGAACGCGGGAATTCCGAGGCAAGTGAAGGCCCGGTACTTGCCGGTAAAGCGGGTGAATATGAATAGTGATGGAATTTACATCAACCGGGAAGGCGGACCTTTGGATAAGGAATATCTCACGTCCAGAAGAATAAGAATTGAGGTGTCGAACGACTCCTACGAGGCATACGTTACGGTGGATGAACGGGATCCGCAGTTGTCGGACATTCAGGCTGCGCTCGAGGCAAACGGGATAGTCTACGGGATCGACCTGAAAGAGTTGCTGACCGGGATATCAATGCCCGGCCGGCGAGTTCTTGTCGCCACCGGAACCAGGCACACCGACGGCATAGACGGCTTCTTTGTAGAAGCCCGCGGCCGCACCGGGTGGGAGGCCAAAAATAGATTCGGCATCAGGAATTTCTACGCGGGGGACACTGTCGGCGTGATCCATAAACCGACAACCGGGATTGTCGGCATCGACATTTACGGAAGGAAAGTGCAGCCTAAGCAGGGTCGACCGATGAACATGTTAACCGGCCCTAACATAAAGCGTATCGAGACGGAGGATGAGATCAGGCTGGAAGCTGCCGCGGACGGCAACCTTAGCGTCGGAGAAGCAAGCATTGACATCATCGGGGAGCACACTGTTCACGGCGATATCGATTATTCCGACGGTGAGCTGGAGTTCGCCGGAACCCTCCGGATAACAGGCGACGTCAAAGGAAGCAGCAGGCTGAAAGTCAAACACGACGTGCATGTGCAGGGGTCAGTGGAAGATGCGGAGATCATCGCCGGCGGCAACGTCACGGTGGAAGGAAGTTTCGTGGGTCGCGGAGACGGCACAATACGGGCTGGTGGAAATGCGGACGTGCGTGTGGTACTGAACCAGATGATAGAGGCACGCGGATCCGTGACGATCGGGAAGGAGAGCGTCAACGCCCGCATCATAGCGGCCAACAGCATCTTCGCGAAAAACGCCATAATAATGGGAGGAATGATGACGGCCGGCGAGAAAATAGAAGTCCAGACGCTCGGCGGCGATTTGTACCCGACAACGAAAGTGAAACTCGGCCTGGAAGAGCTGCTCATTGAGGATGCGAGCGCGATAGACAAAGAAATCGAAATTCAGACCAAGTCCATCGATCGGCTGAAAAATGAAATTTACATCCTTGTCAGGGACCGGATCGACAGCAAGAACTTCACCGCCGAGAAATTGAATCAGCTGAAGGCCCTGCAGGCAGAGTTGCAGCGACAGAACGAGTCCGTGAAGCATCTGAACGGTAAGAAGCAGCAGAAAGCTGTGGAAATTAGCCGGAAAAGGAGACCGAGACTTACCGTACTCGGAACGGTCCACCAGAGCGTCACAGCGGAAATTAACGGAGTACGCATCCCCTTAAAACAAAGCGCCACCAACGTCACCTTCGAAGAACTGAGGAACGATATAATCCGGACAAAAAACCTGTAGCAAGCTCATGAAAAGAAACCTGATCGAACACCTTCACACAGTTGCACCTTCGGAAAAGCGAAATGCGCTCGAAGCGCTGTACGATCACTGTTGTGATGATCGCGTACTCGAAGCGGCAGCGGAGCTGCTGACGGACCCCGACCGCGGAGTGCGCGAGGCTGCATCGCACATTCTCGTTCT
This sequence comes from Bacteroidota bacterium, assembly GCA_021789755.1. GTDB lineage: Bacteria > Bacteroidota > Ignavibacteria > Kryptoniales > JAKASW01 > JAKASW01. The sequence goes on along the minus strand of JAJYJD010000068.1, from coordinate 11,875 downwards.
CTGTTCGAGCGAGAAGGCGGCGTCTCTGACTGCGGTTTACATTTCAAGCGGGAACATCGTGGTGCGTAATCTCGCGGGTGATACGCTTGTGCGGATGGGAAAACCTGCCACAAGAGCTCTCCTCCCCTATTTGGATTCAGCCGACAAGGACATCAGGAAGTTCGCAGTAGACTTGATAGCCCTCCTCCCGTCTACCACGGCTGCTGTTTCAAAGGTGGCTGGCCATCTCGACGACCCCGATCCAAACGTAGTCTGCGCTTCAATAGACGCGCTCGGCTCAATGCATGCGGAGCAGTACCTGCAGCGGATCCTCACTCTGTTCGACAAATTGGATTATGCGAAACCTAATATCGTAAACACTGCAGCCATGTTCCATAATGAGGCAAGGCTGCAGTTCTTTGTCGAGGCGCTCTCGGATGAAGATCCCGTCGTGCAGCTCGCCGCTGCAGAGGCCCTTTCGACACGGAGGGACGGCGTTCTGCTGAAAGTGCTGCTGGCAAAGCTGGAGACCGTTTCGGATCTCGCAAAGCCCGTAGTCCTGCACTCGATAGTGGTACTTCTCGAATCGACTGACCACAGTGTAGAAATACCCCGCTCCCTCAGGCAACACCTGCTGGCAATGCTGGACGATTCGGATCCGACATACATCCGTGCGGCAGTGCGCGGGCTGCGGCATTTCATAGACGACGACGTATTGGCCGCACTGGTATCCCATGCCGGCAAAAGCGAATCTGTCGATAACGCGATTCTGTCAGTCTTGAGGGATTACCCCGAAAATGCCATTCCTGTTGCCCTTGCATACTCGAGAAGTTCCGGAGAAGTGGTCAGGCCTGCAATCCTGATCATCTCATTGATTCAGAACATGCCTGGCAAAGATACATCCGGCGTCTCGACGGATGTCCTTGATGAGGCCGCGTCATTCATAGCCGACAACTTCACTTCTCTCGACGCCGAAGCGAAGATAACCGCGTTGGGAGTGCGCGGCGTTTTCGTAGCGTCAAGTGCGGTCAAACTGATAAGGGCCGGACTGCGAGACCCCGAATCTGCCGTTAAAAGCCTGGCGCTGGATCTGGCTGCGAGAACCGGGCCTCAATTCTTCGGATACGAGCTCCAGATATTGAAAGGCGATTACGACGAAGAGATCCGGCTGGCTGCAACTGCCCTCGTATTGCAGATGAAACCCGGATTTCAGGACCAGGATTGACAGGATGAGCTACGATCTGCAGCCCAACATCCTGCCCTCTCAAATTCCGAAACTTCCGGATGAGGTGTTCCAGCAGCTGCGCAAATTCATTTATGAACGTACGGGAATATTTTTTGCCGACAACAAGAAGTATCTTCTGGAAAGCAGGGTCAGCCGTCGGTTAACTGCGCTGGGAGCAAGCACTTTCAGCGACTACTACGGTGCTTTGATGAACGGAGCCGGCTCCTCGGAACTGTGCCATCTGATAAACGCCATCACGATCAACGAGACTTTCTTCTTCAGAAATGAGCCCCAGTTCGCAGCGCTCGAGACTTCGATTCTTCCCGAGATAATAGAACAGAAAAGAAAGGCCGGAATCAACAAAGTAAGGATCTGGAGCGCCGCTTCTTCCACGGGCGAGGAACCCTATACGATCGGCCTGATCATAAAGGAGAAGCTCCAGCCGCGATTCCCTTCGGTCAAGTTCGACATAATCGGAACGGATATAAACACACAGGTCATTGAAGTCGCCAGAAGAGGCGTTTACAGGGATTACTCCATAAGGAGTACTCCGAAACATTTCCTCGAAAAATATTTCACGCGCGAAGCCGACAGCTTCATCATCAGCGAAGAGATAAGAAATGCGGTCGAGTTCAGGCAACTGAACCTGTTCGACAGGGACGCAATGAAATTGATGAAGGACTTCGACGTCGTGTTCGCCGCTAACGTTCTCATCTACTTCGATTTCAACTCAAAGCAGAATGTGGTTTCGTCTGTGTACAACAGTCTGAATAAGGGAGGATATTTCTTTGTCGGGTACTCTGAAACGCTTTACGGGCTGTCACAGGCGTTCAAGCCCGTGCATTTCGATAAGGCGATCGCATACCGGAAGGAGTAGGACAAAATGGATAAGGCAATAATGGTAGTTGACGACTCCGAGCCGATCAGGAAGTTCCTGATATTCGCCCTGCGTTCGTTAGGCATTTCGGTTGTCGCCGCAAGGGACGGCATGGATGCCATGGAAAAGCTTTCCCAGTACAAGGTCGATCTGGTAATCACAGACCTGAACATGCCGAACATGGACGGATTCGAATTCCTGAAAGCGTTGCGGGAAGACAAGGAGTATCTCGAAGTGCCGGTGATAATACTCTCCTCTCTCAGCAATGAAAAGGATATAGAGATGGGACTTAAACTCGGTGCAAATTCCTACCTGGTCAAGCCGTTCGACCAGAAACGCATCCAGTACGAAGTGGCAAAATACATTAACTGAGGAGAAAACCGATGAAATTCCTTGTGGTTGACGATTCACAGACAATGCGGAGAATTGTCAACAACGCCCTTAAAGGGATCGGCTACGATGATATTATCGAAGCCGAAGATGGCAAGGACGCCATCACCAAACTCTACGTTGAGCAGATCGATTTTGTAATAACCGACTGGAACATGCCCAATATGAGCGGCCTGGAGTTCACAAAGGCTGTTCGCAGTGACGAACAGTTCCTGAACCTGCCGATCCTGATGGTCACCACGAGGGGCATGAAAGAGGACGTCATGGAGGCGCTTCAGGCGAGGGTAAATAATTACGTCGTCAAGCCGTTCACACCTCAGGTGCTGAAGGAAAAGATAGAACAAATAATGAAAACCGTTTGAGAGGGAGAAGAAATGAATTCGAAAAACCTCGGCGGGATCTTAGATAAGATCAACGAACTGCGCGCCCTGTTCATATTTGGACAGCGCGTTATCCCCTTCCTGGAGGAGCTATTCTACTTCGTCAATGATATAGTGCCGGTGCTCGAAGACATCAACGTCTCCATTTACGAGAGCGCCAACAAAATGCCGGGCGCGTCTTCTCAACTCAGCAACGTCACAAAAGCTACCGAAATAGCGACGACTGAAATCCTTAACAACCTGGACGATTTACTTTCGAAACTCGATGCGATGGGGAGCCATATCCAGACAGCGATGAGCGATCTTTCGGCTCTCGAACAGCTCGACAAAGAAGCCTTTGAACTTCTGAAGACTTCGCTAAAGGGAAATCACAGGGAGCTCCTCAGCCGGATGGCAGAACTACACGACAGCAAAAGCATTCACCTGAAAGCACTCAGGGCAAACGCCGACGGACTCGGAGGGAGCTTGAAGGAGATCAGGACCAAGTCAAGCGACATCATGATTTCGCTCCAGGTACAGGACATCACCTCCCAGCAGATCGCTTCTGTCAATCACCTCATAGAATCTGTCCAGGACAGGCTGGCAAACCTCATAGACAGGTTCAAAATATCGGGCGCCGACCTCGGGTCCGAGATGGCAGAGGTCGAGCACGACTCGTTCAATCCGCTGGCTTCTTACGACAGATCGGGAGAAGGCCAGAGGGTCGTGGACGAGACCGTAAGGGCTGCTGGCGAAGCGAAGAGGGCTCCGATCAAGCCGGGCGATGGCCCATCAGACTCCGCTTCACAGGCCGATATAGATAAAATGTTCGGGAAAGAGGCCGGACGCCGATGACGCAGCACTCGATGTTCTCTGACGATATGAAGGAGATTGTCGAGAGTTTCATCGTAGAAACTAAAGAGATATTCGAGAGGCTCGACAATGAACTGCTGGAAATCGAAAAGAGGCCCGAAGACAAGGAGCTTATAAATTCTGTCTTCAGGGCGGTGCACACAATTAAGGGAACATCGGGTTTTCTTAGTTTTGATCAGCTCAGCACTCTTGCACACCGGTTTGAAGACGTCCTCAACAAACTCCGGCGCGGGGAATTGTCTTTCCAGCCTTCAATGCTTGACACTATGCTCGAAGCTTTCGACCTGATGAAAGTACTGTTGAAACAGGTTATCGAACGCCATATCAAAGACATCGATCTGACATCCACCATTCATAAGCTCGAGCTGCTTTCGAGCGGCGTCGTACCCATTCAGCAGAAAAATAACGAACGAAAAAGAAAGGCGCCCGGGACACCGTCGGCAACAAAGGCCGATGAGACTGCGTCGCCGGCATCCAAGGGAGGGAATAACCAGGTCCAGCATACGGAGAGCCTGCAGCAGGACCCCTCCAGAATACAGACCTCGCCGGCCACGAAAGGCGAAAGAGTTACGGACACGACTATCCGGGTCGATGTCGCCAGGCTTGACCATCTAATGAACCTTGTAGGGGAACTCGTGCTCGGCAGAAACCGGCTTTCCCAAATTGTTTCGCTGGAGAAGGATGATAAAGGACGTGAGGATTTTTCCAATCAGCTGGCCGAGACCGGCGCCCAGATCGACTTCATAACGACGGAGCTCCAGGCAGCCGTCATGAGAACACGAATGGTGCAAATAGGAAGAGTGTTCAACAGGTTTCCCCGCCTCGTCCGCGACATCGCCAGGGAATTTTCGAGAGAGGTAGATCTTGTGATTCAGGGCGAAGAAACCGAACTCGATAAATCCATCATAGAAGAAATAAGCGACCCGCTCGTGCACCTTATCCGGAACGCAGTCGATCACGGCATCGAGCCGGCGGACCTGAGGGAGAAGGCCGGCAAGAGACGTCTCGGCATGATACGTCTTGCGGCAGGCCACGAGGGCAATCATGTCATAATAGAAGTCCAGGACGACGGCGCAGGGATGGACCCCGAGAAATTGAAGCAAAAAGCCCTCGAAAAGGGAATGGTAACTCCCGAAGAGGCCCGCGAGATGAAGACAGAGGATGCCTACGGCCTCATTTTCATACCCGGTTTCACCACGGCGCAGAGAGTCAGCAGCGTTTCAGGAAGAGGCGTGGGTATGGACGTCGTAAAGACGAACATCACGAGACTCAACGGGATAATATCAGTCGAATCGGCTATCGGAAAGGGAACCAAGTTTACCTTGAAGCTCCCCCTGACCCTCGCAATCATTCAGGGACTGCTCGTCGGTGTTAGCGAGGAGACCTTCGCAATCCCCCTGAGTTCTGTCCTGGAAGTGGTTCACACGCCCATGTCGGAAGTCTCCACGGTGAACGGCCGACAGGTAATAAGGCTCAGGGATACGGTTCTTCCTCTGATCGGCATATCCGAGATACTCGACGTGCCCGGAAGTGCCGAACGTTCATCCTTTTACACAGTCATCGTCGGCGTGGCAAACCGTAAGTTCGGAATCATTGTGGACACCTTGGTCGGTCAAAAGGAAATCGTCATAAAACCTTTGGGTGCATATCTCAGGAACGTTCCCGGGATTGCCGGATCGACGATACTCGGCGACGGCAGGGTGATAATGATTCTGGACGCGGGAGAATTGCTGCGGCTGGCGGAAAAATCATCAAGGGCCGCGGTCACAAATGACTCAAGGGCGTAGTATGCCTGTAAGAGTCCTGGTCGTCGATGACTCCGCCTTCATGCGGAAGGCCATATCGATGATGATCGAGGACGATCCGAGTATCGAAGTGATAGGCACCGCGCGAGACGGGATCGAGGCGATCGAGAAGGTTAAGTCTCTGAAGCCCGACCTGATGACGCTTGACGTGGAGATGCCGCGAATGGACGGGATCACCGCACTCAAGAAAATCATGAAGGACACCCCCCTTCCCGTATTGATGGTGAGCTCCCTTACGGCCGAGGGAGCACGTGTGACGATCGACGCCTTGTCGGCGGGGGCCGTCGACTTCATTCCGAAACAGCTTTCCTATATGTCTCTCGATATTACAAAGATAAAAGATGATTTGATATCGAAGATAAAAGCAATCACTAGAAACCGGAACCGGGTTTACTCCAGGACGCTAACCAACGTGACTGCCGCACAAGGAGGCCTGACTGCCCTGAGGCTCCCGGGCATACAGGCAGTCACGATCGGGATCTCGACCGGCGGACCCTTTTCTCTTCAGAAAGTCATTCCTTCACTTCCCGACAATTTTCCGCTGCCGGTTGCGATAGTGCAGCACATGCCGCCTCACTTCACGAAGTCGCTGGCGGAGAGGCTCGACTCTATCAGCAGGCTTGAAGTATATGAGGCGGAAGACGGTATGGAATTCACGAGCGGCAAGGTTTACATCGCACCCGGCGGGCTGCACATGAAGTTCAGAAGAAGCGGCGCGATTGTTGAACTCGATATCTCGAAAGAGCCTGACGACACCCTTCACCGTCCTTCCGTTGACGTCATGTTCTCCTCAGCGTTCCAAATGTTCGGCGGAAAAATCCTGGCGACGGTGATGACCGGGATGGGACACGACGGTCTTCAGGGTGCGAAGCTCATCAGGGAAGCAGGCGGAAAGGTGATTGCCCAGGATGAGGAGTCGTGCGTGGTTTACGGTATGCCGAAGGCTATAGTGGATGCAGAACTCGCGGACGCCGTGGTCCCGCTCGATAAGATCGCTTCGATGATTTCCGGGGCCGCTTTCCTCTCCCGGCCGTCGGATTGACTCCAATCCTCACCCCGCCGGCCGCACAGTCCGAACCGGTCGTTACACAACTTGCCGAAAGCCCGGCTTAACCACCGCTATTGCTTATCGACTTCACTCACACTCGACATGTAACAGGGGCTAAGAATCCTCTCGCAGCTGTCGCAGAACTTCGCCAGCGGGTTCCTGTTGAGTTTTTGGAACTCAATCTCTTTTCTGCAGAACAAACAGTGTCCGTAGTTTCCCGCGAAGACTTTCTCAAGGGCCTCGAATAGATCGAGCAGATCCTCGTCTGCCTTGAAGGATTCGACGCGCCTGATCGTCTTGACCGCGTTCTCACTCCGGGATTCGTCTTCAATTAGAGAGACTGGCACAAACTCACCGTATCTCTCGTAGAGAATGGATCTGACGCGCGAGAAGATTTCGTTCCTCAGCACCGCCAGGTTTTTCGCATCCATTTCGTATCCTCCCTTCCTCGATACCAATATCATAAAGAAATATTGCACCGATATCAGTTCCACTCCTGCCGTTGCCTGAAGCAACGCTGGTATCAGACGGGTGTCAGAAGCAGGGCGCGAATTATGTGAAACGCTCTCCGGCAACCACTTCTGCATAAAAAATCTCGGAAATTCCATAATGAATGTCAACCCAAAAACGACAAGGCGAAGAGAATAATCTCTTCGCCTCAACAACGGTGCCGCTCCTTTGTAGGATCGCTACTTCATCAAGATCATTTTCCGAGACGACGCATACGAAACCGCCCCATCTTGCCCGGTTGCAGACAAACGGCAGAAGTATACCCCGCTTGCAATGTTGCTGGCGTTAAAAACAATCGAGTGTGAACCGGCGGCCTGGAGCCCGCTGACCAGCGTCGCCACTTCCCTGCCCAGAATATCGTAGACTTTCAGGACAACGTGGCTGCTGTTCGCAAGCTGATAGTTGATCGTAGTGGTTGGATTGAACGGATTTGGATAGTTCTGCATTAGTTGAAACACAACGGGGGCATTCTGGTGGACGGTCTGGACTCCTGTGGTACGCGTGCCAATTATGAACCACACGGGGTAAGTGGCGTCGACAGTATGGGACAGCGGCGAACCGCTGCCCGTCAGGAGATCGGCTTGAAGCGGCATCTTGTTGATACCGTCATGCAGCGCCGATTGGTAGTTCACCATCGTGTGGTAGGCTATAGTATCATCATCGGCTGAAAACGATGGGTAGCCCATAACGTCCTGCGGCCCGGCTACTACCCCCAACTGTCCGGTATTGAAATCCACAGCCATGACATAATCACTCGAACTGGCATTGTCCCAATGGTCGAAAGTAAACCTGTAAGTTGAAGTCTTGGAAAACGCGGGATTTGCAAGGTTTATGCCGTTTTCTGGTGGAAAGACGTTAACCATGCTCCCGCCTGTGATATCCAGTAGATCGATGTTCCAGTAAGTCAAGGTATCACCCTGCGCTCCAGGGATTTGGTTGTACGCGTCGAATAGCAGAAGCTTTCCAGAGGGGTCAAACGACATTTCATTGGCAAAAAGAGCGGTTTTCGCGCCCGGACCGTCGTAAGACTGTGTAACTATCTTAAAGCTCTTTGCCACGTTGGACGTGAGGTCCAGGTAGTAAATCGTAGTATCAATGTACTTCGACGTGAGAGCAATGCTGGATAATCCGGGGCCGATCGCGACACTCCCCCATACACCGCTCGAGTCCAGAACTGTTTCCTGAGGATTCTGGGGATCCGTCTTCAGAGCCCTCAGATTATGATCGGCGTCTATAAATATGACAATCGAACCGTCATCAGAAACGGCTGGTTTGCTTGAAACCGGAGTTGCGCTCAACGACGAGTAGTCGCTGCTCGAAGATACGGTTGTCTTTGTCATGTACAGACTGTTGGGATCGGCGGGATTGGTATTAGTGACCAGCAGCCAATTTCCTCCGGTGATCTTGCTGACCGGAGGCGGTGCCGAACCGTTAGCGTCGGTAACTCCGACAGCGTTCCAGGCATTCTTCACTGCGGATACTTCGCTGCTCGAACTGCCATACAAATCTGTAGCCGCTTGTACGGTCGAGATCCGCGCATCGATAAATTGAGATGAACGCGTGAGGTAATCTGTCAGAGCCCTGTACCAAATCCTGGATGCCTTGGCTCTCCCTATCGAAGATGCGACAAGATAAAGCGCGTGGTTCGGAATGCCGCTGTTCGTATGGACACCTCCGTTGTCATCGGTAGTCGAGACATATTCGCTCATGCTGGAAGGCTGCCACGCCATACTCCCCGGTGCCCCTCCGTTGTGTGGGTCAGCCATGTCGCGAAGTGCTCCTGTCGGGTAGTCGGTCAGATCTTTTATGACATTCTCACCGATGGTCCAGTTGAGAGTGTCGACCATGACTGCGAACGCATCCGATATCGATTCGTTCAGTGCTCCCGACTGGTCCAGGTATTCCAGGTTGGCAGAATGCTGCGTGACGCCGTGTGTCATTTCATGTGCGCCCGCGTCAAGCGCCCCTGCAAGAGGTTTATAGAACTGATATCCGTCTCCGTACACCATCAGTTTGGTGTTCCAGTAGGCGTTGTCCATAGGCTGGCCATTGCTCGTCACGTGGACAACCGAAATTATAGTCATCCCGCTGTCATCTATCGAATTCCTGCCGAAGACCGTCCTGAAGTAATTGTACGTGACCGCTGCGTTGTACTGGGCCGACACAGTCGAAGGATCGCTCCATGTATTGTTCGTAGATTCAACGTAATAGATTTGCGATTGAGCAGACAGATCGGCGCTCTTTAAATCAAGCGTTACAATAGCCCCGATTGGATTGTCGGGCACCTGAGAATGAGCCGCATCAAACATGGGCTGCGCCGCATCAATCATGTAGTACGCTCCGCCGACCTGGTAGCTTCCAAAATTCCGGGTGACTCCGTTCAAGTCCGCCCCCGAACTTGTCGTCGGGCCGTCGTGGTCTACGTTATCATATGACCGAAGAATGCTTCCGGACTTCGCGTCGACAAAGTAGTACCAGTCATGATCGAGTCCCGTCCTGACCTCGACAAACCATGCCAGGTGCGGCACACCGAACCTGTCAATCCAGATGACTTTGCGTGCGGACGGACCGTCATATTTGAGTATCTTCCTGTAAGGAGCCGGGACGTCACCCGAGAAACCCTTGCTCTTCAAATTCGTCAGAGCGATGCTTATGCCGTCCGCAGAGGTCACGCTTTCCTGCACACCGTTCAGCGATGACGGAGTGGGAGCATAGACTCCGTTGAACGAAGTAACCTGCCCCCTGTCATTTATGTGGACATATGCATCTTTTGCCCAGACTTCGATTCCTTGATAAGTCTGCTGAAACCTGACGTGGGTGAACCCATGCTTATCAGTCCTGGAAGAGACAAGTGAGAACTCTGATGCCGGATCATGAATCTTCAGCAGCACCCTGTTGGTTTCGAGAAAGTTCCTCGCGATGGAAGCGGCTTGAGTCCTGTTCGGTATCCCCATCGTTTTGTTTTCCTGGTTGGCAGGGGTAAACTTCATGTACCTCGGCGTGCCGAGAGAGGGGTTCCACCTTATCACTTCAGGCACTGCTCGGGCCGCCTGCTGCACCTGCAAAGGCAGACTCGAGAAAAAGCCACTGAACGACGTTGAAGTCCCCGACGCAATCCGAATGCCGGCAGGGGCGAGACCGGATCGCGCGGCGAAACTGAGTAAACGCTGTCCGACTTTCTGAACTGCCGTAAGAGTAAACGACTGCGGTTGGTTTGCTACCTGCCGTAAAGCGGCCGTCTTGACCTTCTTCGTGTTTCCGGATCCAGTTGCTGGAGAAACACTAAGACTGATGGCACAGAGTACAATGATAACCACGTAATTACGCCGACCCATAACGCCTCCCGTTTCTGTGAAATGATTGCCCTGATTAAGTTTGAGTTTCCTGCTAGACAACTCGCCGACGCCACGGGTCAATATACCACAACACTGGGATAATCTATTGCGACGCAGATCACATTTTAATTTGCCACACAACTCAAATCCTTCAAAAAATGAGGTTTCTTATTGAAGGCAAACTGCGCTCAGGCCGTAACTTGGCCGACCCCGCTTAGCTCTGCCATAGGTACTGCAGCTTGATGTAGAACTGCTGCATTGTCCTCTCCACTCCGTACGGGGGACTGAATTTTGTGAACCCGTGGTTGGAACCCACATAGAAGACCGTGAACGGGTTCAGCTTGTAGCTTACCAGCGGATCTACCTGAATCTGTCTCGCAAACTGATCGTACTGACCGATCAGTCGCACGAAAAACTCCGGAGAGAATTGATAAGCGACAATCCCGCGCGCGATGTATCCGTCATAAAATAAGTGGCTGTCTTTCATCGACCATAATCGCGATCTGGCACAGGTAACATCCACAGAGAATTTATCGGAAGGTTTAAGGACGGTCTCTATCCAGAAATTGTTTCCTCTTCCGAGTTCTGGATTGTCGGCACGGTAGATAAATCTTCCGACAGAACCGTTGAAGTAAACCGCGAAGGCGCTCGTCGGGTTGCAGTTTATGGTGAATTCCGTACGGTATATACCTTTAAAGGAAACACTATGGAATACTTCGTCGTTCAGGGGCATGTAATCTACCCAAACATAAGTCTGACCTTTCAACTGAAGCTGCAGTCCCACCATTGTCCAGCTGCCTTTCACGAGACCGTCTTCGTTAAAATTCATACCCGACTGACTCTGGAGAGAGGCATTTTCGATTATCAAATTGTTCGGATAAATCCAGTACCCGTGCCAGTATGAGGCAGAGCGGTAGTCGACGGAAGTTATAAAACCGTCCTGTGCCTGGAATGTCGGAGATACCGTCGCGTAGTTGAGATCGAAGCAATAATCCCTGGCGTTTCTTTTAAAATCGACCTGCATTCCTGCACCGTTGAATCGCTCGCCGTCAAAGGCCGCGGTATAACGCGTCGAACCATAGCGCCGCTGGTCGTCGAAGATGGACGGAGCATTTAATTCCCTGGTGTCGGACATAAGCGCCTGTCCGACGAGATAGAAATTTCCCCCGAAGAGGAAATTCCAGTCCAACCCGCCCATGTAATTGTGGGCAGCGGCAAAATTCCTGGAAGTGAAGAGTCCGCCTATGAAGGACTCGCTGCCGAAGTCGTATTTCGCGCGTACGACGTTGCTCAGCGACTTCTCCGACGTTCCCACAAAGTTGCTCCCCTCTTCGCCCGGGACTATGAAAGGAGATTCCCGGTCATACGCTACGAGATAGGCGAGCGAGAACGATCCCGACTTCTGTGTCAACTTGGACGCGGCCAGAGGATTGTTGATCATTCTGGAGTAGAAGGCTCTGGCAAGGGTGCTGTA
>JAJYJD010000067.1 GCA_021789755.1 Bacteroidota bacterium | reverse complement strand
CATGATGTAGTTCGAGCGTTGCCGCATGCGATACCTGAGGAAGAGGATCATGATGCGTATCCGCAGTTCGAAAACCGCAAGAGCGTGGTTTCGCATCTGCATCGCGAGCGTAGCCGCTACCTCGCAGCAGAGTGTAAGATCAGAGATAATTACGTTTGCCAGGTTTGCGGGCTGCGATTCGAGGATGTCTACGGAAAACTAGGTGCCGAATTTTCTGAAGCGCACCACCGAATTCCACTTAATCAGTTGCGTGGGAGCGTAAGGACCAGACTCGAAGACCTTATAACGGTTTGCGCTAATTGTCACCGAATGTTGCATCATATGCAAGGCCGACGAGACGACGTGGAAAGGCTGAGAGCAATAGTTCGCCGGCTCAAACAAAGCTAAGCTGATATGATGTTGAACAAATGAACGAAGCCGAAACAAGAGCCGAGTATATTGATCCTGCGCTGAAAGCGGCAGGCTGGGGAGTTGTCGAAGGGAGCCGAATCAGGCGGGAATATATGATCTCACCCGGGCGAATCGAAAGTCATGGCCGACGCGGCAAACCGCTGGTCGCGGATTACATACTTGAGTATCGCAACACCAAGATGGCGGTCGTCGAGGCAAAGGCGTGGGACGAAGAGTTGACCGAAGGGGTCGGCCAGGCGAAGAACTATGCGGAGAAGCTTTCTATCCGGTATGCCTACTCCACAAACGGACAGGGGATCTATGCAATCGATATGCAAACCGGCAAGGAAGGTGAACTAGCAAAATACCCGTCGCCGGAAGAACTCTGGAGCACGACATTTGCTGTGGAAGATGCCTGGCGTGACCGCTTTGCCGGCGTGCCTTACGAGGACAAAGGCGGCTCGCATCCCGCGCGCTATTACCAGGAGACCGCAGTTCAACGTGTGATGGAGGCAATCGCTAAGAACCAATCGCGCATCCTACTCACACTTGCCACCGGCACGGGTAAAACATTCATCGCATTTGAGATTGCATGGAAACTCTTTCACAGCCGCTGGAACTTAACCCGCGAGCCATCACGCCGACCGAGGATTCTTTTTCTGGCAGACCGGAACATTCTCGCCGACCAGGCCTACAACGCCTTTTCCGCTTTCCCCGAAGACGCACTCGTCCGCATTGCGCCCGATGAAATCAGGAAGAAAGGCAAAGTGCCGAAGAACGGGAGCATCTTCTTCACGATTTTCCAGACCTTCATGACTGGCCCTGTTAAGGATGGGAAACCCTCACCGTATTTCGGCGAATACCCGCCGGACTTTTTCGACTTTATAGTCATCGACGAGTGCCATCGTGGGGGCGCTAACGACGAGGGAAATTGGCGCGGCATCATGGAATATTTTTCGCCCGCCGTGCAGCTTGGGCTCACCGCGACTCCCAAACGCGCCGAGAACGCGGACACTTATAAGTATTTCGGCGAGCCGGTGTTCATTTACTCGCTCAAGGAAGGTATAAACGACGGCTTCCTCACACCTTTCAAGGTCAAGCAGATCCAGACCACCATGGATTACTACGTGTACACGCCCGACGATATGGTAGTCGAAGGCGAGATCGAGCTCGGAAAGGTTTATGACGAGCCCGATTTCAATAAGAGCATCGAGATCAGGGAGCGCGAGAAAAAGCGGGTGGAAGTTTTCATGTCTGAGATCGACCAGAGCGAAAAGACGCTTGTCTTCTGCGCGAACCAGTCGCATGCACTTCTCGTACGAGACCTTATTAACCAGATCAAGACCAGCTCCGACCCGAACTACTGCCATCGTGTCACTGCCAACGACGGGGCCCTTGGCGAGCAGTATCTTCGGGACTTTAAGGACAACGAGAAGACGGTTCCCACAATTCTTACCACATCGCAGAAGCTTTCCACGGGAGTGGACGCACGCAATATCCGGAACATTGTCCTGATGCGGCCGATTAACTCAATGATCGAATTTAAGCAGATCATCGGAAGGGGTACCAGGCTCTACGACGGCAAGGACTACTTCACGATTTACGACTTCGTCAAGGCGCATCTTCACTTCAGCGATCCGGAATGGGACGGTGAACCGGTCGAGCCCGAGCCAAAGGAACCTCGGCATTCGATACCGGAAGAGACAAGAAAGAAGCCAGAGGTCAGCGAGGGTGAAGACCAATACGCGAAGCGCAATAAGATCAAAGTAAAGCTTGCCGACGGCAAGGAGAGGACAATTCAGCACATGATGTCTACGACATTCTGGCACCCGGATGGGACACCGATGTCCGCGCGGCAATTCATGGAGCTCTTGTTCGGCAGGCTCCCCGAGTTTTTCAAGGATGAAGCCGAGCTCCGAGCCCTCTGGAGCGCCCCCGATACACGAAGGAAACTGCTCGACGGGTTGGCCGAAAAAGGTTTCGGCAAAGACCAGCTTGCCGAGATGCAGAGGATCATTGATGCCGAAAAAAGCGATCTCTTCGACGTGCTGGCGCATGTTGCGTACGCCCTTCCGCCGCTTACACGAGAAGAACGGGCGAATCGGGCCAGGGTGGCGATGAACTCACATTTCAGCGGCAAGCAACAAGCGTTTCTCGATTTCGTTCTGGCGCATTACGTCACCGTCGGGGTTGAAGAGCTGGACCAGGACAAACTCACGCCGCTATTACGACTGAGATACCACGATTCGATTGCAGACGCGGTTGCTGACCTCGGCCGCCCGGAGGAAATTGGGAGAGCGTTCAGCGGATTCCAGAGGTATTTGTATTTGCAGGCTGCTATTTGAAGAATATGCCGGTGCCAACATGAGTTGCCAGCCTTCCGTTTCGGAATTGTCTGTAATGGCGGAGTGACTTTGCTGTATTATGGCATCAAACCTGAATCGCTTGGACAGCTTGGGGTGCTGGGCAGGCAAATCTGCCAATGCGAGGAGAAGGTTGTGGAACTTAAGGTTAAGTTTCTGAGACCATATGGAGTCACATATCTTGACCAAATGATGCTATCCGAGAGGACCGCCAGGATGCGGAGACATCTCGTCTCCACTTATGCTAACGTCAATCAATATCTGAAACAAAGCGGATTCAAGCATCTCTATCCGAAAGCAGACTGTGATAAGCCTTTCCCTCAGGACGATATCATTAAGATCAGGAGATTCCTTGGAACCGCTATTGAGGTCGAAACCGCAGTCGTGTCATGGCTCATGAAGAAAGTGATTCCGTGCCTTCCCACCCTTTCCCCGGGGGTGCACAAGAAGATAGTAGAGAATCTTTGGGAGATAGTCCATAATGGCCTTTACCACGGAAACGGAACACACGGGGTAACGGGAGCCGGCCAGTTCTACCCGACCATGGGCTACTTCGAAGTAGCATTCTACGACAAAGGCTATGGCATACCAGCTAGGGTCAGAGATTTCGGTGCTGTCAAGGTTGACAAGCCTGACTCGGAGTGTATTTGTTGGGCAGTGCAAAAAGGAAACTCAACCGAGCCGATATCGGAGACTTCTGGACTGGGTTTGCATGTTTTGCGGGAGTTCCTTATGATGAACGGTGGTTTACTCCAAATTGTGTCGGGAAACGGGTATTTTCACCAATCCGGGGGCGATCCGGAAACCTACCACACTGAAACGATGCGAAACTCAATTGACGGTACTCTCGTTAATATTCGTGTAATATATGACGATAAATTATATATGATGGCAGGAGAAGACCTATGAACACGATAAGAGTGGTTAAGTTGTTCGATAATCCTGTCCTGCTCGCACCTGAAAAAGGCGAGGAGTTATGCTCACGGATTAAGGCGGCGATAAAGCGCTTCGGTTCAGCGAAGGTGGATTTTAGCGGGTACAAATTCCTCTCCACTTCGTTTCTCAATAGGGCCTTTGGTCAGCTCTGTATTGACATGGATATTGATGCGGATGAATTCCAGAAGAAAGTTGAGATATCCAATTTGTCTGAAGACGACATGGACGACCTAGAACTCGCAATTGACAACGCACAATTCAGGCGCAAGCTGATCAATCAGGGCGTCAAAGATTTAGGAGAGTATTTCGCCACTCGGCTTCCCGCGTAGGCAGCACGTGGCGATAGTCATAGATGGATTGAAATTGGTGGAATCAAAGAGAAGGCTTCCTAGGGAAGCCTTTTTTGTTGATACGAACGTGGTAATCGATTTCAAAGACCCATTTGGGAGATCGAATGACGATTCGCGTTTCCGATCCCGTCACCAAGAGATATCCCAGGTTGTAAGCCAACTTAAGGCTTCTAAGATAGTGGCGCTGAGTTCTTTGGGTGTTCTGTTGGAGTACTACAAATACATTCAGGTTGGATTCTATCAAGCTCGAACAGGAAACACGAAGTTCGATTTATCTGATTTCAAGAAACTACGTGGTAGTGATATCGGATTCATGAATAGCTGGGACCTTCAGATGAAAGCGCTGAAAAAGACATTTAGAAGGAGCTTCCCCCTGTATGACGAGTCTCCAAACGCGACGGAAACCGTCTCAACGTTCCAAGGTGGTTCCGTTGACTTTGGTGACCACTTGCTGTACGAGACAGTCATGAGGGCTCCGCAGAATAAGCGGTGTGTTTTCTCAAATGACGGGGATTTCTACGCGTTCCCAGATGAACTTCACTTGCTCACCACAAACGGGGAAATCATAAGGACCGCCAAGAAAGACGGGAAGCTTTACTGACACACAATTGTGGTTGATGTACGTATCCCCTTTTCCGGTCTACGGTATCCCGTCTCCGGCCACCGGAATCCAGACTTTGGCCTAACTTACCAGATTCCCCTGCTTCTCGTTTAACGCTTTTATTATTTCATCGGCGTACGCGTCCTCAGGCAGAGCTCCTTCGAAGTGGTGTGTTTCGTTTATCACGACCCTCGGCACTCCACGGACGTTGTACTTCATTGAAAGGTGGGGGAACTCCGTCGCCTCGACCATGTCGGCCTTTATGTTCTTGTTCAGGAATGCGAACTGGTGTCCCGTGTAAACCGCCCGCGGGCAGTATGGACATGTCGGCGTCACGAAGACCTGTATATGCACGGGCTCGCTGATCATTTTAATCTTGTCCGCAACTTCGTCGCTCAATTCGTGTTTCTGCGTCGACACGAGCTCGATGCTCTCAAGCAACGATGCGAATTCATATCCTGAAGGAATTCCGTAGTACCTGATCCCGTAATCGGTGTCTGCAGACGCGATGACCGTCGCCGGGATCTTGTCTATGTTGTACTTCTCCACCATTTCTTTGTCGCTGACGAAGTTGTAGACTTCGAGCGTAAGTTTATCCGATAGGGCGGTAAGCTCCTCGAGGATCTGGCGGGTCTCCTTGCAGTACTGGCATTCGAGCGATTGCGTGAAGTTGATGATCTTGACGGGATTCACGAGATTCGCGAACCGCATCTTGATCTCATTCTGTGCCTGCTGGTCTAAAAACATTTCTTCCTCCTCGTCAGGAAAACTACAAGTTGCAACCGACAAGCTCCAAGTGCCGTCTTGCGGCATCCCGCCATGCAAATGTTCTGACGGGACAGGTTCCAACAATCACAAAGTCGAAAACAGATCGTCTCTGTTTGGAGCTTTGAGTTTGTGTGTCAGCTATTGCTTGGAGCTTGGAATTTTGTATTTGGAACTTATACTTGAGTCGGTTCCTTCTTGCGTGTCGAAATTTTCAGCACCGCCCAGATAGGGCAGAAGTTGATGAGAGCCGTTGCAAGCGGAATGATTCCAATCCAGCCCCAGGCCGTCTTCGGGCCAACGAACACGAGGCTTATAAGGACCAGTCCGATGACTATTCGAATCCATTTGTCCGCGGTTCCGACGTTCTTCTTCATTTTGTCCTCCCAGTTTTATCGAGATACATTTACTCCCCGCCTGACTTCGCCGCGACTCAGTCGCTCGAGGCGGGATACCGTGTTTTGTGAACTACTCTATTTTCAAACTGTATGATGCGCCGGGGGAGGTGAAGGTTCAGCGGGTGCGTTTCTTGTCCCCATGAAGGTCCGGATGCTTCGCAGGGAGGGTAATATGTAGTGGCTCTTCGAGGTCCAGTTGGGCGAGTATCTCTTTGACCCGCGAACCCTTCATCTCGACATCGTAATCTCTATAAAGCACTATTGTCTTCTTGAGTGAATCGTAGTATGCCGCGCAATCGGGGCACTGCGAGAGATGTTCTCTGAGTTTCCTGCAAGTCGGGGAGGTAAGGTCCCGGTCCACCTTCTCGCAAATCTCAAGCAGATATTTCTTGTGGTCGACTAACTTCACTTTGTAAAATACTCGTTCAGTTCGTTTCTTAAAAATAATCGGGCGCGGTGAAGGCGCGATTTTACCGCAGGAACCGACAATTTCAGCGATTTTCCGACCTCTTCGGTCGAGAATCCTTCCACGTCCCTCATCACGAATACGATGCGATAATCGACAGGAAGTTTCTGAATCGCGGCGTCGAGAACGTCTTTTAATTCCTTGTTCAAGACGGCATCGTGCGGCGTCTCCCCCCAGTGAGCAACCTGCAGCTCCTCAGTACCTTTGAAGAGGTCGGTTTCTTCCAGGGACACCACCGGTTCGTGCGACTTCTTCCTGTGCATCATCAGGCAGTTGTTCGTCACGATGCGGTAGAGCCATGTCGAGAATTTCGAATTTCCGGAGAATGACTTGAGTCCGCGGTAAGCGTTGATGAAAGTCTCCTGTAGAACTTCATCGGCCTTCTGTTTGTCGCGGCATATCTTGAAGGAGAAGCTGTAAACCATCTGCTCATACTGCTTCACAAGTTGACCGAAGGCCTTCTTGTCACCGGACTTCGCGGCTTCTATCAGTTTTGCGTCATCCATTAATTAATAAGCTCCAGGCTCCAACCCACGAGCTCCAAATAAGAACAAAACTCCAACGAGCAAAAGGTAAATCCGTGGTTCATGCAGATTTCTGTATCATCGCCGATAATATTTTCAGTAGTTCGGTTGCCTCGCTTACGAGGTGGGCGCAGTTGTCGGCTGAGGATTCGGGACATTCAAGCAACTCCAGCCAATATCTCGACTGCTTCGCTTCTTTCTGTGCCATCCTCAGTCTCATCAAGAGATCTTCTTTGCCGAGGGAATCGTTCGCTTCAATGTAATTCGCTCCAACCGCCCCTGAAGACCTGATCAGCTGCCTGAACGTCTCATTGTTGGCAGTCGTCTTTGGGAGTCCATTTATAAATCCTATGACATCATGCGCGAATAATAGTGCCCGCTCCGCGAAGTCAAATGGTTTATGTTTTTGGCTTTTTGTTTTTGGCGTTTGTTTGGAACTTGGAGGTTGTATTTTGGCGCTTCCCTCCTCGGTTCTTCTCTTAGCCGCCATGTATGTGTTCATCATCAGCATCGATATTGTCATCGCGCCGACCCCGCCAGGCACCGGTGTGATCCATCCAGCGACTTCCTTCGCCTCCTCATAGTCGACGTCTCCGACAAGGCCAGTCTCAGTACGGTTTATGCCCACGTCGAGCACCGCGGCGCCCGGCTTTATGAAATCTCTCTTTATGAAGTTAGCTTTTCCGATGACCGCGACGAGTATGTCGGCCTCTCTGCAAACGGCCGCAAGGTCCTGCGTCTTCGAGTGAGCTATCGTCACCGTCGCGTTCTTTGAGAGGAGCAGAGCCGCCGTCGGTTTGCCGCCAAGGTTTGACCTACCGACAACGACAGCTTTCTTGCCCGGGACTTCGATGCCGTACTTCTCGAGGAGCACCATCATTCCGTACGGAGTGCAAGGGAGGAGGAGCTGCTTGTCCATAATTTCCGTCCACGACTTTGCCTCCGAATAGAGACCGATGTTGAACGGGTGCAGAGCGTCGACGTCTTTGGAAGGATCGATCGCTTCGATCACCTCGTATTCGTTCATGTTTTTCGGGAGCGGCATCTGGACGAGAATTCCGTGCACGCGCTCGTCGTTGTTGAACTCCTCCACCTTGTCGATGACGTCCTGTTGTGGTGCATCTTCCGGCATCTTTTCCGTGATGGAGTAGAACCCGAGCGACTCGCAGGTCTTCGCCTTGTTTCTGACATAAACTTCCGACGCCGGGTTGTTCCCGACGAGTACAAAGGCAAGCCCGGGAATCGTCCCGTGTTCGTCCTTGAGCTTCGAAGCCAGACCTCTTACCTCTTCTCTGATCTGCTGCGAAACCAACTTGCCGTCTATTAGTATTGCTGACATAAATTAAGCCCCAAACACCAACTTACAAGTTCCAAACAAGCTCCAAACATCAACCGTTAGCTCCAAATAGAAAGCAGGAAATGTTTCCGCCGCAGATTGATGTTTGTTCCTTTGGCTGTTGGAACTTGTTTGGAGCTTGGAGCTTGAAAGTTGGAACTTTTTCATTGAAAGGGTGGATAAAATATTCTCTCTATGCTTACCGACTTGCCTGTTTCCCTGTCGATCGAGAAGACGACCGCTGCAAGTCTCGCGTCGCTGTCGGCGGCTTCATACTTTGACGGCGTCGCATAGATAAACCGTCTCAGCGCATTCTCCTTTTTCATCCCGATCACAGAATCGTACGGACCCGTCATGCCGACGTCCGTTATGTAAGCGGTTCCGCCCGGAAGAATGCGCTCGTCCGCGGTTTGCACATGCGAGTGAGTCCCTATCACGGCGCTGACCTTCCCATCCAGATACCAGCCCATGGCGACCTTTTCTGCCGTCGCTTCGGCGTGCATGTCCACGATTACTGAATTGGTTTCGGCTTTGATCTTCTCCAGCGCCCAGTCGGCGGTCCTGAACGGGTCGTCGATCGGATACATGAACGTCCGTCCCTGGAGGTTGATCACTCCGACCTTCCCTTTCAGCCCAAGATCGTATACGACAAATCCGGAACCGTACGAACCCTTCGGAAAATTCAGGGGGCGGAGAAGGTTCTTCTCCTGCATCATGTATTCATGGATCTGGAATTTGTCCCAGATATGATTTCCGCTCGTGAGAACGTGAATTCCCGCGCCGAAGAATTTCTGCGCTATTTTGTCCGTGATCCCTTTGCCGTCGGCGGCATTCTCGCCGTTTGCTATCGCGAAATCTATCTTGTGCTTCTCGATAAAACTCTTGAGGAAACTGGTAATCATCCCGATTCCGGGATTTCCCACGATGTCTCCCACGAAAAGAACGTTCAGTGTTTCCAGCTGGCTTCCTTTTTACAGAATATAACCCCAGGTGGCCAAAAATAGAAGAGAAATGCGTGTTTCTGCATGAATCATGTCCCAATTCGCGGCAATTTATCCGGTTGCATGTTCCTAATTGCCACCCCACACGAAAACCTGTGCCCGTTTGGGCGCCGATTTGGCCGTTTTAGATTATCCGGTTCCGGCACAGTCGTTGCCGCTAACACACAGGTATGAGGAAGTTTACATATAAATAGGAGCAGTGATGGAACAGTATCTCATGATAGTACCCCTGTTTGCCGCCGTGGCGAGCATTGTGTACTACTACCTTTCGAATAGGAGGGAGAGTTATCTCAGGCCGGCCAGAACGTTCTTACTGGTCAATATTTATTCGATCGTCACCCTTTTTGCTTTTTTTCTATATTTGATCCTTTCTCACCAGTATCAATACACATATGTCTGGAGCTACAGCTCAAATAACCTGTCGACTCCTCTTTTGTTGTCGACTTCTTACGCGGGACAGGAAGGAAGTTTCTTCCTTTGGATTTTCTATACCGCGATAATCAGCGTCTTCCTGCTGAGCTACTCCAGGAAGCACGAGTACGAATCGATAGTAATCCCGGTTTTGCTGCTGTTCGAAGTCTTCGTGCTGACGATATTGATGATCAAGAGTCCTTTCGCCAAAGTATGGCAGTCGTTCGCGAATGTACCGGTCGGGACACAGCCGCAGGACGGACGTGGGCTTAACCCGCTCTTACAGAATTTCTGGATTGTCATCCATCCTCCGATTCTTTTCCTGGGATTTGCCAGCGCAATTGTTCCATTCGCATATGCAGTCGCCGGGCTCATCAAGAAGGATTACAGCAACTGGGCAACTCATTTGCAGCCGTGGCTCGTGCTGAACGTTCTGACGCTCGGCGCCGGGATAATCATCGGCGGCTACTGGGCATATATAACGCTCGGCTGGGGAGGGTTCTGGGGATGGGATCCCGTCGAGAATTCATCGCTCATCCCGTGGCTGTTTTCCGCAGCGGCTCTCCACACGATACTCGTGTCGAGACGGACGAAGGGATATCTTAAGACAAGTTTCATACTGGTAATAATAAGTTTTGCTCTCGTTCTTTACAGCACTTTCCTGACGCGCAGCGGAGTGCTGGGAGACACGTCGGTCCACGCGTTCGTGGATCCTGGAAAGAGCGAATATATAATTCTACTTGTAATGATCGGGACGTTTCTTGCACTCGGCTTCGTCCCGTTTTTCAGGAACAGGGTTTCAATCCCGAGCGTGGGGGTCGGCCACAATTTGTTGTCGCGCGAAATCGCGTTGTTCATAGGCGCAGCTTCCCTCTCTGTGCTGTCGCTTTTCGTCCTCGTAGGAACCTCCTCTCCCATAATCACTGGACTGCTCCAGGGAAAACCAACAGCGGTTGACTCCTCATACTACGTGACAACAAGCCTCCCGCTCGGGCTCCTTATTATAACCTTAATCGGCTTTGCTCAGCTTGTCTGGTGGGACAAGTCTGACAAGAAAGTATTCAGGAAAAATCTGACGTTGCCTGTTGCCGCGGCATTATTCACCGCAATTGCGGCGCTTCTCTTATCCGTAAAAGACGTTTGGGCTATTGTGATCATGAGCGCAGCGGCGTTCGCGTTCGTAGCTCACTCGGCCGCCATGCTGAGAATCGTCAGGGGAAATCCGAAATTCATCGGAGGTCCGATCGCGCATGCCGGCCTGGCCCTCATGTTTATCGGAATACTTGCCTCCACTGCGCTCGAATCGAAAACTACGGTCCAGCTGCCGGAAGGGAAGGCCGTGAAAGTCTACGGCCAGGAGCTGACATATACCGGCAATACGAAGGTCGACGGGAAAGACGCCTACGTCGTTCACCTGCAGAACGGAAGCACAGCGGCCGACCTTAAGCCTGTGATGTATTTCAGCGACTACAACCAGGGTACTATGCGCGAGCCGGACATCAAGAGTTATTTCAGCTACGATCTTTATGTAAGCCCGATGGCGATCGACAACGGAAGCAGCGCCAATATGTCGAAGGGCGGCGTGGACGTCGTTACTCTCTTGAAGGGACAGCCGACGAAACTTGCCGACGGCACGCAGCTTACCCTCGTAAGATTTGCGATGAACACCTCGAGCCACACGGCGATGGAACAGGGGGGAAGTTTCGGCGTCGGTGCTGTCATCAATGCGACGAAAGACGGCAGGTCCATCCAGGTCACGCCCGAGCTGAATTTTGTCAACGGCCAGCAGAAAGCCGAACCGGCTGAGGCGTTCGGTCACATGCTCATAATCATGGACATGAACGTCGGCATGGGCGGGCCCAACAGCACGGCGAGCGTTAGAATGGTCGTTCATTCGGGCAATATGTCGAATGCGGCAGTCGCGCCGGTTTTGACTGCAGAGATAAGCAGGAAGCCGCTCATCGGTTTCCTGTGGGCTGGCACGGTATTGCTCTTCATCGGGCTTATAATTTCGATGTACAGGCGTTTCACTGAAGAGAGTGTGTCGAAGAAAATGTCACCGGTCAGCCTGTCTGAAAGCATGAACAATTCATCTGCGGTAGAAAACCCGGGAGGCGACGGTAAGAAGACCGAGGTGGAGAATGTCCAAGGTTGATTTCCAGTACATCGACGGGATACGCTCCCAGGTGTGCAAGGAGTGCTCAAAGAGCGATGAGAACGGAAAGTGCGTTGCAGGTCCGGGCGCGGAATGCGTCCTCGAACTCTACCTCCCCCAGGTCACCAAGGCGCTGGAAACCGCGCACGGCGGCTCAAGGGAAGAGTACATGCTGTCGCTGAGATCTGAAGTGTGTTCGACATGCAAGTATAAAGGCGAAACCGGTTACTGCTATACGAGCGACAACTTCGGTTGTCCGCTTGAGTCCTTTTTCGAGACCATCGCCACTGCGGCGGTAAAACTGGATACGCCCTAAGTTTCTCCCATATTTACGAGCTCGATCCTCCTCCCTGAGAATCGACTGCTCCTCCTAAACGCGGTCTGGCCTCCTCCGGACCGCGTTTCCTTTTTCGGCTTTTGGAGGTGACGGTCACATGCTGCCTTGGAGCGTGACGGTCACATCCAGTCATCGCGCGGCGTGGTGTTGGGGTCCCGGTTTGGGACCGTGTTCCCATTTAGTGGGCAAGTGGAACCGCTTACTCATGGTTCGCGGCTTGACAAATACCTGGGTCACACTTATTACGTGTAAAAAGGGAAGCGATGAAGAATATTACGCTCGCTCTGGACGAAAAGATTATCAAGGCCGGACGTGAGTACGCCCGCAAGCACAACCTGACGCTAAATTCGCTCATTCGCCGGCTTCTTGAGCAGACCGTGACGCGGAATTCCGGTAAGTGGGTTGACGAATGCTACCTACTTATGGATAAGGCCAAGGTGCCCGCCAGTTCGGAAAAATGGAAGCGTGAAGAGCTGTACCGTGTCTAGAACTTTCTTTGACACGAATATCCTGATCTATCAACTCGACAAAAGGGATATGAAAAAGCGTGAACTCTCACGGGATCTTTTCAGAGATAAGGCCACTGCCGGTGACGCCGTCATATCCACACAGGTTCTTCAGGAATTTTACGTGGCCGCGACGGTCAAGCTTCGTGTAGATCCGCTCCTTGTCAAGAGTATTATTCACATGTTCGAGAACATCGAGGTGGTTGTCGTGGGAAAGGATCTTATCAGTGAAGCGGTGGATACGAGTCGCCAATACAAGCTTTCCTTCCGGGATTCTCTAATCGTTGTATCAGCTGAAAGTGCGAAGTGCGACCTGCTCTACACGGAGGACTTAAACGCAGGTCAAATCATTCGGAGCGTTAAGATTGTCAATCCTTTGAAGTGAGCGGTGTTATCCTAAACTCATCTATCCAGTAATCCATCAATCCATCTTTCTCCCGCTTTAAGCGGATCCCGGATATTCAATTTTGAATCTGATAAGCGGCACAACATTCCATTATTCCACCATCTCATCATTCCCTTATTCCCACTTCCACTTCCTTTACGTCAAGCACCCTTTTGAGTTCCTCTGGGTTGATCTCGACCAGGAATCCCCTCTTTCCGCCGTTGATGTAAATCTTCGGCAGATCGAAAATCGTCTTCTCGGCGTACACCGGCAGTCTCTTTCTCGTGCCGAATGGGCTGGTACCTCCGAACTGATAGCCGGTGTGCCGTTGGGCGGTGTCGGCTGAGCAGAGCTCGACATGCTTGACCCCCAGAGCTCGGGCGAGCTGCTTCGTCGATACTTCGAGGTCGCCGTGCATAAGGACGAGGATCGGTTTCTTTCCGTCCGTCTCCATGACGATCGTCTTTATCACGCCGTGTTCCGGCACGCCAAGCGCTTCCGCGGAAACTCTGGTTCCACCGTGCTCGACATAGTTATAGAGATGCGGGACAAACGCTACCCTTTTCTCCCTTAGTTCTCGAACTGCAGTCGTGACAGGGTAATCTTCACTCATGGGGCAAGGAGCGCAGAGCGCATGGCGCGATGCGTCCGGTGTTGTTTGGATTCATTTTAAAATCTCGCCCTCTTTTACGATACGGCCGCTCTTTGCTCTATGCGCTTTGCGAATTTTTCCCTGCGAACGGCTCCCGGCTCCATACTTTGCAAGATCTATCTTTCCGTTTTCGAACACAATCCCTTCCTGCTCCAGTAAATGTTTCTGCCTTTCATGACCGCTTGTGCGAGCGCGCAGCGAAATCATCCCTTTGGAATTGATGATCCTGTGCCAGGGTACACCGGATTCCGGCGGCAGATTGTGCAGCGCATAACCGACCAGGCGTGCGTGACCCCTCAAGTCGCAGAGTTGTGCTATCTGGCCGTAAGTTGCAACTTGTCCTTTACGGACCATCCTCACCGCTTTCCAGATGCGCAAATATAAGTCGGGGTAATTCTTCATGGGATTAATTTAGGGAAATGAGACTTACTTTTGAAGTGAGTCGCACTTTGGGTGACTGATCGTTAACTTGAAATGGTCTCATGATCAATAATTACTACACTCTTAAAGCACTCACCGATGAAATCCGAGGTGATGTCGAATCATCGGAAATAGAGGCATGCTATACGCGCGTCGAAAACACGCTGGAAATCATTCTCGGTAAGCCGGGCGGGAAGTCAAAAGTGCTCGTCATTTCGTGCAAGCCGAAAGCTAACCACTTGTTCCTTCAGGAGGCGCCGCGTCGTCACACCGGCGCAAACGTTCTGCATAGCGCAGTCGGAGGGACGGTTCTGTCGATCGAGGCTGTAAGGAACGAAAGAATGGTCCTCTTGAGACTTTCGGATGGCCGGTCCCTGGCGATCAATCTTTTCGGTCCGCATGCGAACGTCTACCTAATTAGCGGTCCCGGGGAGATCGCGGATTCCTTTTTCAGAAAGAAGAAGCCAAGCGTCAACACTCCGATTGAAAGTCCTGCCGCCACCGACGATGAAGGATCATCTCAACGATTTGTCGGTCACTTCAAAGAAGCGGAAGGAAGCCCTCTTCAGCGCCTTGCCGCACTTGTCC
>JAJYJD010000358.1 GCA_021789755.1 Bacteroidota bacterium | reverse complement strand
ATCAAAGCGATGACCTGGATTCGTGCCGCACAAGCCAGGAAAACAAGAGCATTGCCTGCGCCTGTCATGTCCCCGGAAGACGCCTGCCTGCCAGCAGGCAGGCCCGATTATTGTGGCGCTCGATTTTCATATATGGGTATGCGCCATGGCGCAAGGCGCCGTACATGATGGAGCTAGCTTCATGCCATGCCGCCGTGCTCGGTGGTTGGACACTGGATCGGGTGGTACAATGACTTTTCACATAACTTCTCAAAAGGAGGTCCATGAGAAAGGTGGTTTTTGCGTTCAATTTTACCGCCGACGGCTACTGCGGTCACACGGACATGGTGCCCGACGAAGAGCTCCATGAGTACTTCACCAGCGTGCTGCGCAATGCGAGCGTCCTCCTCTACGGCCGGACCACGTATCAGCTCATGGTGCCCTACTGGCCCGACATCGCCAGGAACCAATCTGAGACAGAAGCGGAAAATGAGTTCGCCCGAGTGTTCGACTCGCTCGACATGATCGTATTTTCCACGACGTTGAAAGACGCTGGAAGAACCAGGACGAGAATTGTACGCGCCAACGTTGAGGAGGAAGTGCTCGCGCTGAAACAGCGGCCCGGAAAAGACATTCTGGTCGGCAGTTTGAGCATTGCATCGCAGCTTTCGGAGCGCGGTTTGATCGACGAGTATCATTTTGTGGTCCACCCGGTCGTCGCCGGAAGAGGACCGCGGCTGTTCGAAACCGTGAGGCCGCAAGAGAGGCTTCGACTCGACTTCACTGGTTCGCAAACATTTCATTCCGGAGTCGTTGCCCTTCATTACAAAAAGCATACGTAGGGAGAAACGCCGTGCGGGACCTGCCGTACTCGGCGATATCCCACTTGACAATTGTCTCGTCATTTAACCCGCAATCGGTAGAACGAATAAAGGCTATATATATCGAATCGGTATCTTAACGGTGACAAATGATTGGAGGTCAAAATGAAAAACACGAGTAACCGCCTTGAGCGATGCGCTGCTTCAAGAGAGATAGACTCAACAGGACACCATCGAGCGAAGAATTTTGTCGGGACAGTTGCAGGGCCTGAGATTAAACTGGTGTTGAATCGTATCGGTGTCATGGTGTTAGTCCTATCTACTCTGGTCCTGTTAGCCCTCGCCAGCTGCCGGGCACAATCACAGACGGTGAAAGCTTCCTATCCGGTTATGGCACCTCTCGATCAGTACATGATACAAGACAAGGCTGCCGAAATTGCGCTTGCTCGCAGTGCGGCCCCACCATCCATTTCCGACAAATCCGAAGTCATGATATTGGAGCGGACAGGGTACAAGATAGAGGTAAAGGGTACTAATGGTTTTGTCTGCATAGTAGAACGTTCATGGGGCACCTCGACCGATGACCCGGAATTTTGGAATCCTAAAGTCCGCGCCCCTATCTGTTTTAATCCCTCTGCAGCAAAGAGCTTTTTACCTATCTACTTGATGAAAACCAGACTGGTACTGGCAGGAAAATCGGAGAAAGCGATCGCACGGGCGATCTCATCTGCGTTCGATAATAGAAAGCTCCCCTCGCTGGAGCCCGGAGCCATGTGCTATATGATGTCGAATCAGCAATACTTAAACGATCAGGGCAAGAGATGGCATCCGCATCTGATGTTTTTTGTCCCGGGCGAGGCGGCGAAAAGCTGGGGAGCAAATCTGCCGGGTTCGCCTGTATTGGCTTCGAACGACCCTCAAGAACGAGCGACAGTGTTTATGGTCCTGGTCGAAAAATGGTCCGACGGAACGCCGGCACCGCCGGTTGCGCACTGACCCGCAATTCAGCGCAGAACAGCGATACTCTGACGCGTCAGGTGTAGCATGGCCAAATCTTCAGCGGAGGCAGTTCATACAACAATGCAGCAGCGGATGCAATAAAGGAGGTTCAAAGATGGATTCCGAGGAAACTGTCAGAAGATATTACTCGGGGTATGAAAAGAAAAAATGGGAGGCTGTAGAGAGCCTGCTTGCGGACAACTTCACGTTCACAAGCCCGAACAATGACGATCACATCGACATGCCCACCTACAAGGCGAGATGCTGGCCGCAGGCGGAATTCATCGAGCGATTCGATCTCGAGAGCCTTCTTCATAAGGGAAACGAAGCCTTCGTGAAGTATCTTTGCACTACGACAAAAGGTACGCAATTCCGGAACACAGAATACTTTCGGTTTGCAGGCGATAAGATCATTTCGATCGAAGTCTATTTCGGAGGCCCACTCGGATATCCGACAGCATCGGCCACCGGACGGCCTTGATGACAGAGTCTGAGTGCGCGCCGCGCCGCGCTGAAGGCCATGATCGTCTTTTTTGGATCCACTGAAAAACGTTCCGGGAATAAGGAGAAAGTATGAAATATATCTGTCTTGGTTATATGGATGAGAGTATCTTCCAGGGATTCACCGACCCGGAACGGAACAATTTCGTCGACAAGTGCTTCGCTTATGACGAGGAGTTGAAACGGGCCGGACACTACGTCGGCGGCGAGGCTCTCCAGCCGGCGATTAACGCTGCGACCCTGCGAATCCAGGCCGGCAGAGTCTCCGTGACCGACGGTCCTTTTGCCGAAACGAAGGAGCAGATCGGCGGGATCATGATGCTTGAAGCCGACGACCTGAACCACGCTATCCAGCTGATGTCAAAACACCCTTCCCTCGCCCTCGGCAAAGGGGGCGGAAGCTGGGAGATCCGTCCCGCCGCCGACCTGGGCGCGATGCTCGACGAAAGCGGGAAAAGACGCTTTGCGGAGAAGAAATGAATTCCACGGCACCGGCAGCATGCGTAACGACTGGACGCCACCGAGGTTTACCATGAAATATGTTTGCCTCGCATACGAAGAAGAAAACAAACTCAACTCACTGACGAAGAGCGAGTGGGATTCTCTAAGGGCTGAGACGCTCTCTTATGTCGAGGAC
>JAJYJD010000066.1 GCA_021789755.1 Bacteroidota bacterium | reverse complement strand
AGTTCGAGAGTTACATGGAAAGTCTTCCCATTGGGAACAAGTACCTGCGTTCGAGGGCTGATTTGTCGAAGGTAGCAAAAGAGAGACAAGAGAATATTTATGAGGAGCTTCGAGTCAGGGAAGCTGAACGGAGAAAGTTTCTCGAACCGAGACCGACACCAGTCGAAAAGCCTGTGCCGGAGCCGATGCCGACTCGCGAAGCGCCCGTTCAGCCGGAACGGAAAACAGTGCCTCGTACCGCGGGCACCTCGGGGGAGAAGGTCGAAACGCAGCATCGCTATTTGCAGAACCTCGTAAAGAAAATGGCGGAGGCCAAGGGATACCGGGCCACGATCGAGGCTCCGACGCCGGATGGTATGGGGAGGGTCGATGTTCTCCTGGAAAAGGAGAACGAAAGAATAGCCTGCGAAATCTCGGTCACGACAGACGAGGCTCACGAACTCGACAACATAAAGAAATGCCTGGCATCGGGATACGGCGAGGTGATCGTCTGCTCGGAGGACCGCAAGAAGCTGGAGAAGATCAGGAAGCTGGCGTCGGATGAGATCGGGGCGCAGGATCAGCCGGACGTACTCTTCTTCACGCCGGAAGAGCTCATGTCATACTTCGCGGCGAGGGACGCGAGAGAAGTCTTCGAGGAGCAGAAGATCAAGGGCTACAACGTCAGGGTACACAACCCCAGCGGCAACGAACCGGACAAAACGGACAAGCGCAGGGCGGTTGCAGAGATCATTCTGAAATCAATTAGAAGATTTAAATTAGAAAAATGACCAAAGGATAGGACCGATTGAGTTACACTTTCAACAAGATCGAATTGACTCCTCAGCAAAGAGTCTGGCTTACGGCAGTCGTGGAATCCTTTTTGAAAGGCGGCAAGGTTACTACCGCAGATTTGAGAATAGATCTCCGACAAGAGCTTGGATCCGGATTCGATCCGAAGAGTATCAATTTCAGATTGCTCGACCCAGATGGAGTAACTCCGAGGTTACTGGGCATATGGCACGTTGATCATGACAATCCCCTGATCGGGCTGACCGATCGGGTTATCACGTTCATCAGGGACGAGGTATTGCCCACCAAGGCAAAATCCTTGTCCGCCGCGCGAGCGGCGGAGCGGTTGAAGAGAAGCGAAAGAGAAATCCGCCTCGTTTTTATGTTGTTGCAATCGGTTGGCTTATTCTGGGACGCCGCTTCTGGAATGCCAACGGATGGCATCGGATACCAGGAGATACAGTTCAAATCTGATAACGTGATCGAAGCCTATTTGGCCTATACGGGACTTGAGAACGCAATCTCCGAAAAGCAGCAACGAGACTCGGAATTGGCATCAAAACTGCAAGCGCAACGAACAGATGCATCAACTATCATGGCTCTCAGAACCATCTACGATTCGCCGAGCACGATTGCAACATATGTCGGACAGAATCGCCTGGAAGAACTAAGAGAAATCCGTTCCCAAGAATTCGATCTAAAGAGGCTTATAAGGTTAATCGAGGAGCTCAACCTCGCATATACTCAAGAGTGCTATATGTCGGTAGCTATGTTGGTACGAGCTATTCTTGATCATGTTCCACCAATTTTTAGAGCGCAAACTTTTACTGAGGTTGCAAACAACTACAGTTGGGATAAATCCCACAAGAAACAGATGCACTTACTCGATGGGTCTCTACGCAACGTGGCAAATGCCCATCTACATATCCGAATCCGAAAAAAGGAAGTTTTGCCCGACCAAACCCAAGTTGACTTCCGGGCTCCGCTTGACGTTTTGCTGGCGGAGATCGTTCGAGTGCTGAAATTAGAGAAAGCGTAACTCAGGAAGCCTGAGGACAAACTAAGGATCCAAAATGGTCTTGACAATCTTTCTTTCCTCGGAAGAGGGGGTGTCCAGAATCGAAAGCATTCATTCTAACAGTTCTCTCGGGGATGTGCGTTTTTGAGTTAGACTACTAATTATGAGGCTAAATAGGAGACGAACTCACATTAGGAGATGCTTCCAGCCTTCTTGGTGTGCTGATTGTTACGTACTATGATGCGAGCTTTGAAAATGTTGAAAACCCTGTTCGTTTAGGATTACTATATGAATAATGGCATACGCGGGTTTTCATCTTAAAGACAACTCACTCACCGTATGTAAGACTATTCTCCAGAGACATCCAGAAATTGAGTCATTTAACCTTATAACGCATAGCGTGGGGGTAAACTGGAGACAGATTAATAAGAACCGCGAAGATAAACTGAGACATCTGAAGAGCGCATTTCACCACTCAACATCTTCAGAATTGAAAGAGTACAGTAGGAAGGAATTTCTAGGTCTTACTCTTGAAAGGTTCCCAGTTCTCAAGGAACATCATGTATGGTCCATTATCTCTAAGGTGTTATGTACTGATGGTGAATATCGACATATCCCGATGATGAATTTCCATCCGGAAATCGGATCGCTAAATGAGATTGAGGCTTCGATAAAACACTTGACCGGTGATCGGCCTGGCGTTCTCTTGAGTAGTGGTCGTTACTTTCATTACTATGGAGATTTCCTTTTGACTCAAGAAGAATGGCTTCAATTCATGGCCTCGTTTCTTATGCCCTGCGTTTTGGTAAGCCCGCGTTACATTGGTCATCGGCTACATGATGGATACTGTACTCTGCGCCTGACAGCCGACAACATCTACAAACCCCTTGTACCTGAGGTAGTTCGTATTCTCCCTATCTAGCAAAGGGTATCTTTGGGTTGCCCGCGAAACAGTTTATTGGCAAAGCAGATATCATCTTTTGCCCGCTGGTTGGCGCCTGTGCCATAATCGCATGAAATTTAAAAAGTTGGAGGGTATATGCAATCCTGTTATGAAGCATCAAAAGGCCCTAGGCATCACCTATAATAATCAAGACCACCTTCTTTGCTCTTTGTCCGGGCAGACCTTTCCACTTTTTAAGACGATTTTGCCGGATCCACGGCGGTAGCGTGCGTGTTGCGCAATGTTTGGAAATTAAACTCCGCGTATATACATTCTCGAAACAACATTTCTCGCTTCTTTGGGAAGTGCAAGGGTTTTTATCAAATAAATCTTATTAATGCCCGGTGACATTTTATGTTGAAAATACGCGTGAAATGTTCGGTCAGAAGCTAGAGGTCTATTATGGAAAGTCTTTCCCTGGAATTTTGGGACAAACTTGAAGCCAAGTACAAACCTTTGTCCCACAGTGCAACTCAATGGGAACAAGAACGGGGACACTTGGAAACTATAGTTCCACTTATCCAACAGAGTATATATCCAAGATATTCACTTTGGGAACCGCTCGGCGTCGGTGGAGTTGGAGTAGTGCTTAAAGTGAAAGATACAAACCTTAATGCCCCCCGCGCCTTGAAGTTTCCTAGACCGAAAGAAGGTCGAGTGGAACTTTTTGGAGAGATTATTTCCAGTGAGATTTCAAGCTTAATTGAGGCCCGGCACCCGAACATAATTGAGATTTACCACCAAGACAAGATCAGATTTAATGATAAGGGATTTCCTTACTACATCATGGACTTTATACCAGGAGCAATGGACGCCTACGATTATTTTAAAGAAAAACCTCCGGAGATACCCGACCTAATTGGACTGATCAGAGAAGTTATTAATGGCCTCGAACATCTCCACACTCTGAACATCATCCACATGGATGTTAAACTGGAAAATATTCTCATATCTTCCGACGGCCATGCTGTCATTTCAGATTTGGGCTCTGCAAAGAAGCTTGGAGAAAGCACCGATAACGTTCTTGCATTCGTTACCAAGGAGTACGCTCATCCCGATGTCTTCAAATGGTTGATATCTACTAGCACATATCCTGATCCGAATAGGATGAGGACTGAAATTCCACGATCCAAATTGCGAAAAGCATTCGACTTGTTCTCGTTGGGGAAGAATATTCGAAGAATACTTGAATTTTATGATACGACGCATCCCAGGAAACTCGATCCGTACACTAGTAAATATCTAAATCTGATGGCGTGTCGGCTACTAGATGGCGAAAACTCAAACAGTGAAGTTGCAATAGGTTTGCCTCGGACAGCATTTCGTGAAATCAAATACAATGATATCAGGCAAGTGGCAACTGACATCAAGAAGCTAACCGGGGAGTTCTCTCTTTCACGGGAAATTCCAGAACTAAACGAGAATGCAGTTCAGACAATTCAAACATCTAGCTTAAGCATGACACCATTCACGGACCGACTTCGAAGGCTCATCACCCACAAAGCTTTCAGGAGACTTGGTGAAA
Source organism: Bacteroidota bacterium (assembly GCA_021789755.1). Lineage (GTDB taxonomy): Bacteria > Bacteroidota > Ignavibacteria > Kryptoniales > JAKASW01 > JAKASW01. The sequence goes on along the minus strand of JAJYJD010000066.1, from coordinate 10,581 downwards.
TTAGTCAATTAGGATTTATCAACCTAATATACCCAACCGCAAACCATACAAGGCTGGAACATGTTCTTGGTACATTCTCGAACGTGGTAAAGTATTGTCACGCTTTATATCACGACGAAGTTAATCCCTTTTTTAGGCAGTTAATGAACAAGGAGGACTTGACGGCACTGCTCTTGGCCGGTTTATGCCATGACTTAGGTCAATATCCGCTCGCGCATGATTTGGAAGAAGCAGACATGGAGATTTTTTCTCATGAGGACATTTCAGTTGATATGCTTGAAGGGCATTTTGGTTCCACTCTTGATCTTCTCAGTCTGAAGAACATAATCAAGGAAGACTGGGGAGTGAGTCCTGAAAGAGTAGCAAGCATAATCAAAGCCGACCCTTCTGATTTTGCATTTTCCTTGAAGGATCGGATATTGCACACCATAATCGATGGGCCTATTGATGCAGACAAACTTGACTATGTAACAAGAGATTCTCTTAATTTAAACCTCCCCTCTGGAAAGTCAATTGACTTCCAGCGCTTTCTGCAGTGCCTCACGATCATTTACAAAGAAGAAGGGAATAAGCTTTACGCGGCACTTGGGATTCATGAGAAAGGTAAGATACCAGCTGAAACGGTGGCATTCGCTCGGTATGCTATGTTTGGGACGGTGTACTGGCATCATACTTCGAGAGCGGCCAAGGCAATGCTTCACAGGGCTGTATGGGACCTTCTCTGCCAGAGCAATCAGCCTAAACAAGTCACCCAATTCCAGTCTCAGTTTCGCGACTTTATCCTTAAGGGGACAGTCGTTCTGGAAGGGGATTTGTTTAATAACCAAGGAGATCGATTACCTGATGTCACTCAATTAATATCTTCGGACCGAAGCCTACTTGATTGGTTTGCCGGAAGAACTACAGACCAAGGGAGAAGTCTGCTCAGAATGCTTAGTGACAGAAACATTTTCAAGAGAATTCTTGTCGTTAGTAACAAAAGGAACCAGCGCTTGTGGAATCTATTAATTAAATATCGAAGAAATTCAAATTGGGAAATGTTAGTAAAACTTGAAAATGAAGTTCAAAGGGGTATAGTAGATTTTATTAGCCAGATAAAGAACGAGGATAGGACCACCACGGCTTTAAATACATATTCCTTAGATCGAGTTTTTCAATTGGCGAGCAGCGGGTCGGTTTTGACACTTATTGATATTCCAACCGCACGCCCAGGCAGCTCGAATCCCTTAGAATTTCTACCTGAATCTGACCGACGCGAAACCATAGAGCAGTGGAATGAACCAAGCACCCTTGAAGACTCTGTAATATGGACGCAGCTACACGACTCGTTTCTGGAATCGGTTGGCAAGATCAGGGTATTTATACATCCAGAAATTCGCGACACAGTCAAGGCGGCGGTGCCAACGAATGAGTTAGAGGGTTTGGTCGAGGCGTCCGTCAAACTGCTGACAAAGAAGAAATGAGTCATACTCTGAGTCGGAGCAAATTTCCTTTTTTGAATGTCGTGGTTGCAAATAACAACCAGTCCTTGGGGTAACCTTTTGGGGACGGCATTGTTCACCTGATATCAAAGTTGCAGAATGGCAATGCGGGATAAGACTCCATAAGTGTCCGCAAACTTTGGGATGGATCGAACATATACTTTGAGTAATCTATTGAGTTTCCCTTTTTTCTGAGGTAATAGCATACAAGATTGAACGCAGTTTCTCCAGAAATTCTATCGGCGGCGTGATCATGTGGTGGATCCAATCATGTACTGCCTGCGGGGTGGCACAAACCTTCAGGGCAAGCTGCAAGCTACTTATAGGCCATTTGGTACCTCTGCGGGAAGAGTAGAATTTCCAAATCAAATGATTCATTTATTTTAACATTCACAGTGCATCATAGAAAACGGATAATTTGAGGCGGCTTCGGCAGCAGGAAAGCGGTTTTCATTTTCCGAATTGTCGATTGTGAGTACTTGTTGCATTAGTATCTTAAGATGCCTTTTGTTCTATAGAAGGGACCACTTTGTTGGGCTGGAGTCGACGCAGATCCTTTTGTAAATTTGTATCGAGGAGAAGATATGGTTCATGAGAGATCATCCGACGAGAAAAAGAACGTGGGGATTTGGATCCGGGTATCCACCGAAGACCAAGCCAAAGGCGAAAGCCCTGAGCATCATGAGAAGCGTGCCCAGTACTATGCCGAATCAAAAGGATGGGACGTGAAGGAGGTGTACCACCTTGAGGCAGTGTCGGGGAAGTCGGTCAAGGAGCATCCGGAAGCCCAAAGGATGATGGGCGATATCAAGTCAGGCCACATCACCGGGCTCATATTTTCGAAGCTTGCCCGGCTTGCGAGGAATACGAAGGAACTCCTGGAGTTCGCGGACTTCTTCCAGGAACAAGACGCCGATCTCATTTCGCTCCAGGAAGCTATCGACACCTCGACGGCAGCCGGTCGTTTCTTCTACACGATGATCGCCGCCATGGCCCAGTGGGAAAGAGAGGAGATCGCAGACCGGGTGGCGGCTTCGGTCCCCATCCGGGCTAAGCTTGGAAAGCCATTGGGCGGTGAGGCCCCATACGGGTACCGCTACTTGGACAAGAAGCTGGTACTCGACCCGAAAGAGGCTCCGATCAGGAAGCAGATGTTCGAGCTCTTCAGGGAACACAGGCGGAAAAGGAGGGTCTGCCGCCTCTTGAACGAAGCGGGGTACCGCACGCGGAAGGGGAACAAGTGGACCTTCAGCACGGTGTACCGCCTTCTCCGCGACCCTGTCGCGAAGGGGGTCCGCCGCTCGAACTACAGCACCCGGGGCGGCAAGCGCGGAGAGAAGCAAATCCTGAAGCCAGAATCCGAATGGGTATACACCGCGGCTCCGGCAATCGTCTCGGAGAAACTCTGGAACGAATGCAACCGTATCCTTGACGAACAGGTGAGAACGAACCGCCCGCCGACCAAGGTCGTGGCCCACCTATTCACGAGCATCGTCTCCTGCGAGTGCGGGGGGAAAATGTACGTGCCTTCCAATTCCCCCAAGTATATCTGCCTCAAGTGCCGGAACAAGGTCGGCGAAGTCGATCTCGAGGAAATCTTCCGCGAACAGCTGAAATCGTTCGTCTTCTCGGAGAGCGAAGTCCAGAGCTATTTCGAGCAGGCGGATACCGCGATGAAAGAGAAGGAAGCCCTCCTTGCAAGCCTCATGGACGAGAAGGGGAAGGTACAGGCGGACATGGACAAGGTGATGCAGTTATACCTCAAAGGCGAGATTAAGCCGGACGGATTCAACCGTCACTATCAACCCTATGAAGAGCGATACCGGCAGATAACGGATCAGATCCCGGAAATTCAGGCGGAGATCGATTTCCTCAAAATCCAGTATCTTTCGAGCGACGAGCTCGTGAACGAAGCCAAAGACCTCTATAGCCGCTGGCCGAACCTCGAATCCTCTGAAAAACGCAAAATCATCGAGACCATCACCGACCGGATCACCGTCGGGAAGAGCGATATCAGCATCACGCTTTCGTACCTTCCCGCCTCCGAATTGATGGCAGAAGGGCACCAGACCCCTCGGGTCGCGGACTTACCGGCGCGTACATGATCTCGTTCACCACTATTGATCCGGATGAATAGGAAAAACGCAGTCTCGCGATCATCCAGTTGTTCGTTGTGTCCTGATCGAAAGGGCAGTCGGCCCTTGCTATCACGTTGTATCTGCCCGGATTTGCGGAAATCTTCTCGATGAGAAAGCGAATCGAATCCCCCCCGTTCAACCCGCGGCCGGAATCGGTTGCGACGAGTTCGCCGGCGCCGGCGAGTGAGTCGGAGTCATAGTCGATGATCACATTGACCGAGAACAAAGGTACGGTCTTGGTGCCGACGTTCTTCACCCAGAAGTCGAAAACCGATTTCGATTCACCGGGCATGTAAACGGCCGAGAAAGCCGACAACTTCAAGTCATATTCTTTAGGAGTAAGACTGTTCACAATGCCGGGCGTGCTTCCACCCGGATCGATCGAGGTTCCCCAATTCTGTTTAGACCTCGACGAGTCCGAGGCGGATTTCCTTTCCAGCGATTTTCCGCCGGTGCCTCCCCAGGAAGGCGAATAATAGACGGAGTCCACGAGTGTACCGCGCTCATCATGTAAAGCGACCGTGTCTCCGGAGTTCACGAGGAAGTACTGCGACCAGCTGACGATGATGTAACGCCCAACAGCCTCCGGATGAATGTCTGCGAATGTGTTCGAGTTTGTGATGACCAGGTAGGAATGAGATCGGATGTAAAGATCCGAGAGCCGGAGGAAATATCTAACGCCGGTTTTGTTGCAGATTGTCCAATCTCTTATGTTGACGCTGTCGGGACCGTTGTTGTAGAGCTCGACCCATTCCGGTTCTCCGCCGGATGGACCGTACATGAGCTCGTTGATTACCACGCCTTGAGAGATGGCCATGTTCGTCAGCACCCCCACCATGAATGCAATCTTCCAATTCATGCCTGTCCCCCTTCAGTGTTATTTCTTTTGCCGCGCGGTTGCGGGTCAATCCATTAGCTCGCTGCCGGGTTGCGCATCCCGACTAGGCCTTATCCTCAGTTATTCCCGCAAGAATATTATAGATCGCCGAAAGATTGTACGGCTTCATTACGGTTTGGACGTCCAAACCTGCAAGTGTCCCGTCCGCTGACGGGGTAAGGTAACCGGTTGCGAGAATACATTTTACTTCCCGCCTTTCGGACTTTATCCTTGCTATCAGTTTATCGCCCGGCAGTTTCGGCAATCCGAGATCGGAGAGCACGACGGTAATTTCATTGTGACCCTGGAAGAGTCTGTAACCGTCCTCTCCGTTAGCCGCGTCTATCACGTTGAATCCTCTTTCCGTCAGATATTCACGCAGGAGGTTGCGAAGTTCCGGTTCGTCTTCCACGACAAGGACGGTTGCGCGTTTTACGGAAGGAAGTTGTTCCGGGTTTTCCCCTGACGGCTCCTTGGCTTGTGCGACACCCTGCTCCCCTGCGCTCATCGGAAGGTAGATGAAGAAAGTCGTCCCGCTGTTGGGAGCACTCTTCACTTCTATGAATCCGTTATGAGCGGAGATTATCGTCTGCACTATCGAGAGTCCGAGCCCTGTGCCCTTGCCGATTTCCTTCGTCGTGAAGAAGGGATCGAAAATCTTTTCGAGCTTGCCGTCCTCTATCCCGTAACCGGTGTCCTGGATGATCAAAAGTACGTAGTCTTCGCTCGGTGGCGCCCCCAGTCTTTTTTCGATGTGGCTTTTGTCCGCGGTCGTGAGTGAAATGGTCAGGGTTCCGCCGTTCGGCATGGCATCCCGGGAGTTGTTGGCGAGGTTGATGATCACCTGTTGAATGTCTCCCGGGGATCCGAGGACGAGCGCGTCGTTCACGACGAATTCGGTATGGACCGAAATATTCTCCTCGAAAGTATGTTTGATGATCGATGTGGTTTCTTCCACGATATGTCTCAGTGAGAACTCTTTGAACCCTTCGGGGGAATAGCGGACGAACTGGAGGAGTCTCTTCGCGACCTCGGACCCGCGGATCGCGCTCGAAAGCGCACGCTGGGTGTTTTCCTCGATTGCCGCCGGATTGTCCGCCTTTCTGAGAATCATCTGCAGACTTCCGATGATAATTGCGAGGACGTTATTGAAATCGTGGGCGATTCCCCCTGCGAGCCTGCCGAGGAGCTCGGTGCGTTGGAGGCGTTTGATGGCCTCCTCGCTCTTTTCGCGCGGCGTTATGTCCCGGAAGATGCCGAGCCTTCCCGTGTATTTCCCGCTCGAGTTGAAAATCGGAAGCGCGCTTCTTTCCACGATTTTGTCGTCTGTGAACTCCAGCCTCGCCCCCCTCACGGTCTCTTTCTGCTCCACGTCTCTGGAGACTCTTGCCACAAAGTCGTCGGGATTCTTGATCCTGTGCGATGCCTGATGGAGGAGTTCCGCTGAAGAAGATCCGATCAGTTTCGAGGGGTCGTCAAAACCGAAGATCCGGCAGAATTCGGAGTTTACAAATTCTACGCTGCCGTCGGGGCTCTGGAAGAGAATTCCCTCATCGAGACTCTGGAGAAGCGTGTCGAGCCTCGCTTTCTCCTGTTCCTGGATGGCCGCCTCGTGTGCAAGATTCTCCTCGAGTTTTTTCCGGTCTTCGAGTGAAATGAATGCGATCTGAACCGCGTCTTCGCCTTCATACACCACGGGCTGAGAGAGTACAAGTACCGGCAAGGTGGATCCATCGCGTCTTAAAAATTTCTCTTCCATCGGCGGAGCCGGAAGCCGGTCTTCCATAGCCTTCTTGACCCGCTCGCGAACCACCCCAAGGTCTTCGGGGTGGACGAGCTCAAGGACGTGTATCCCTATCAAATCCTCAGGACTGTCGTAACCGAGAAGCCTGCTGGCTGTCTCGTTCACCTTCACGGCCTTAAAATTTTTGTACATGCCGAGGCCTATAGGCGCGTTCCTGAACAGGTCCTCATACAGCTGCTTCTGGGCGGCGAGCTCGCTGAGATCGCGCACGATGCCGATAGTCCTGACCTTCCCGTCTGTAGGAACATGCGTAACGCTCACCTCTACCGGGATCCGGCGCCCGTCTTTGGAAAGCGCCAGGAATCCATATCGCGACTCGAGTTTCGCTCCGCGGTTATACATCTCGCCCCTTTCCTCGATCAGATGCCTGCTCTCCGGTGCCACCAGATCAAGGAAGTTCTTGTTGGACAACTCTTCGAGAGTGTAGCCGAGCATATCCTGAAAGGTTTTGTTGGCGAAGACGATTGAATCTTCAAATAGTATGTAGATTCCGTCGTTCGATTTTTCGATGAGAACTTCGTACTGCTCCCTGATCCGCGCCACCTGTTCGAGATGAACGAGGCGCTGGCTCTCGAGGGCGCTCCGCCTGTACGCGTAGAAGCCGAGGCTGAGTACGACGACAAGCAGCAGGACCGTCCCTCCCATCAGCACGAGCAAACCCCGGACGTAAGAGTTCACCGACGTCTGGACTGGCCCCTTGTCGACGCTTACCACGATGTACCATACGCTGTCCTGAAGATGCATGTTGTCGGAAGTCAGTTTGCTGGAGGTCCAGAGGAACTCTCCGCCGTTCGAATTTATCAGATTCGATTTCATGAGGCCGGTGCCGAGCTCTGATGTCCCTCCGAGTATAAGATCTATGTCGTTCTGGGTATGGCACGACGCGCAAAGCGTCCTTCCTCCTCGCAGCAGAGGCCGGAGACTCTGCTTGTTCCAGCTTGGGACTGTCGACCACAGGTGTATGAACGGGTATCCGGATCGCGTAAAGAGTCCGACCGCCATCCGCGCCGTCGTGTCTTCGAGCCCGAGGACGTTCCTGGTGGGCGGTGGAACGACCTGGAACTGGTTGATGAAAAGCGCGAACGCGCCCTTGAACTCCGGCTTCCCATTCGCGTTACTTGCGTAAATGGGCGCGCCAATCAGCAGGAAGCTCGATGTGTCCCCTTTGCCGACATATGGCAGCACCGGTGGCACGCCGGAGCTTTGCTGCACTGTCTGCTTCGACGACTCGGTTGCGGCCGAAGTCTTCTTCAGATAATGCCAGAAATCAGAAGAAGACAGGTCGGTGCCGATGTATTTCTTCCTCGTCGAATAGACTATGGTCCCCGACCGCGAGATGAGCAAAGCGGCAGATACATTTCTCGTCTTCACGAAACCGTAGTAAGTGTCGACATCCTTTGTTCTTTGGCTGAATGAAGCATCGTGGGCCAGCGCCCCGGCCATGGAACTCAGCCCGGTGGCTCTGCTCTCAAGATAGTCCTTTATATGGGTTGCGGTGGTATAAGAGGTGAAGCTGTTGGAGCTGAATACGATGTTGGTTAGTCTCCCCTCCAGGTCACTCGTTGCGAAATATGTACCGCCGACAATCGCCGCTATCATGAAAATTGTAATTGCGATTATCCCGAGATTCGGATGTGTGGAAAGCGCGCTTGAAAATCGCCTGAAAATATTCACAACCCAATCCTGCCGCTGGATTTCACTTTAGAGACTGTTACCGGTTTATTTGTTTCGCTAAGAAAGGTATCCGAAACCGCCACTTCCTTCCTCCAATGGAAAATGCAATCTACCGACTTCAATTCCAAGCGGGTTTTGCACGGCGGTCGGGGTCCGCCGGAATCCGGCCGTATGTCAGAAACTGCTGATGTCCCTGCCGAAAACCGAAGCTTTGATCCAGTCAAAGAGGACCAGGATCTTGTTTTTCATGCTGACGAGTCTTGTAAGATAGGCCGATCTCCAGAAAAGAAAAGTGGCGAAGCCGTGCCCTTTCACGTTCGGCAGATCGGCGAGCGCGCGCCGACCGCCGACGTAGGCCAGCATCCCGAGGTCGTGATACCTGAAGTGAGATACGGACTTCTGCCTGGCCACCCTGTTGAAATGACGGGCCAGATATTTCCCCTGCTGCTGCGCGACCTGGGCGGTTGCCGGATAACTGACCTCGGCCGGCGTGGCACAGTCACCCGCTGCGTAAATATTTTCTTTCCCATCGACACGGAGGTACTCGTCCGTCAGGAGGCGGGAAGCCCGGTTCTTGCCGTAAGTAAGCGACCGGATAAGTTCCGTCGGTCCGATACCCGTCGACCAGACCACGAGACCGCAGCGGAGTGAAGTTCCATCGTGCAATATTATTCGGTCGAGCCTCACTTCTTTCACGGGCGTGTTCGGCCTGACGTCTATACTCTGCCGTTGGAAGAGACGCATGGCGTATTCAGCCAAACGGGAATCGAAGGCGCTCAGGATTTGGTCTGTTGCTTCGAGGAGGGTTATCCTCGTCTCTGGAATCAGAGCCGGGTACCATTTTACCAGGTCCTCCCGGATGAAATCGTTCAGCTCCGCAGCGAACTCCACACCGGTCGGTCCGCCGCCGACAACGACGAAGTGAAGAAGCCTATTTCGCTCCGCATCCGGTAGATTCGGTGCGCTGGCTCTTTCGAAATTCCCGATGATCCTTCCTCTTATGGAACGCGCGTCCTGAAGCTCTTTGAGAAAAAGAGCGTTTTCACTGACGCCCGGGATGCCAAACGTGTTGTTTACGGCACCGACGGCGATTACTAGGTAATCGTAAGCTAATTCGAAGATTTCCCTGTCCTGTACTGTCCTGCATTGGATTCTGTTCTTCTCTTCCGAAATCGAAACACATTCCGCCTGGTAGTAGCGGATATCGACTCTTGAGGTTCTGATCGGCTCGATTATACTCCGGAATTCTATTGTTCCTACGGTCGTGCTGGGAAGCAAAGGGGTAAACAGGAAATGATTCCGCGGGCTTACAATTGAAACCTGATAGTAATCCAGCTTTATGTTTTTCACAAGACTAAGAGCGGCAAAACCGCTTCCGAGAATTACAATTGTCTTTCTATTGCTTTTCATACAGGCTTCGATCCGGCACTTGTTCTATCGATATTCAACAAAACAGGGAAGCAAATGGTTTAAGGTTGGCGTAACGCGGCGAAATAATGTTCACCTGACGAAGTGCCTGCACGCAGTCTGGAAATGCCGGAATGACGGTCACCTGTACATAACTGATCACCCGCATGAAGGACGTTGATTGAGCAGAATGCCCGGCATGAAATCAGCCGGCATATGCCCGTCCGGTCTCCGCTTATTATCAGTACGTTCCGGCGAAGAGGGAGCGCAGGTCGAGAGACGGTGCCTTCGACTTACTTGCGAGAGTCACGTACGTCCGGCCCAGCATATCTTTTCCCGCGCCGAGCACCGTGCTGATGAGCCCTATCGCTTCTCCAAATTCCGCGGGCGGAAGACTCCTCATAATGAATCTCCACGCCGATTCTTCCAGGACGTTGAAGGCAGCCTGAACCTCCGAAAGATCGAATCCCGCTTCGTATCGCTCTCGTGCGATCTCCTCGGCATGCGACAACATGGGCCCGAGATTCTTTTCGGCGATGGCTCTTACTGAAAGGACGTAGAGTGCTTTAAGCTTCTGACGGTTGTGTTCCTCGCCGGCTTTTTCATAATGAGTGAGATGTGCCCGGGAAAGAGAATTCTCAGCCTCGGTGAGGATCTCGTTCATATGCTCATGAAGTAGTTTGCTCAAATCCATGATTGTGCCTCTGGCTTTGATTTGAATATACTGAACCTCCACGGCATGAATAAAGGCACAGCGCCTGTCACGGCAGTCATCTTCGATGAAGTTCAGACCCTAAGGAGTACGCCGAACCAATAATCGTGATGCTTAAGAATATCCGCGCGCTTGCAAGGACCTCTTTTCTCTTTTGCACGGCCACGCAACCAGCGTTCATGAAGCGTGAGGGTTTCAACGGAATCGAGAACATCGGCTCCGGGATCGGCACGCCGACAGCTACGTCGCGCCCCATGCGGGCACGTGTCCCGCGCCATCTATTCTTGCATGAGTCTCTGAGTCCTCCCAGAAAGGCGGGATTCCAGCTTAGGCTGGAGCGAGTGCAGAGGTGTTGGAGAAGCTGAATAGACGGATCTGAAGACATTCCTTCCTCCGCGCGGCGCTGAACTCTTTCTTTGTTGGAAAGCCGTCTTTCAGTCGGCCGGCGATTCAATTTGCTTCAGTGCACTCTGACAGATATAAGTATC
>JAJYJD010000357.1 GCA_021789755.1 Bacteroidota bacterium | reverse complement strand
CGAGCCGTTCGATTATGTCATCACGGTTTGTGACAACGCGAAAGAAACCTGTCCGGTTTTTATCGGCAATGTCGGCAAACAGCTGCATATAGGATTTGAAGATCCGGCAGGAGCGATCGGAAACGAAGAAGAAGTGCTTAATGTGTTCCGCAGAATTCGGGACGAGATCAAGGAAACATTTCATCGATTTTATTTGACGGAGCTGGAGAATAGAGCGGGCGGAAAACCCGCAGACAGCCGGTTCGAAGGTAATTCTCGGGGAAAAGCATAATGGACGGGGTCAAGGCACTTTCTGTCCGCGTTGAATGCCTTACAGTGAAAGCAGATGGATAAAAATGCAAACCGCATCGAAAAAGCTGTCCTTCTTTGACCGCTACCTGACCCTATGGATATTCGCGACGATGTTCGCAGGTGTTTTGATCGGTTATGTTTTTCCGCGCATTGCGGTCTTCTGGGATTCGATGAGCTCCGGCACGACGAACATCCCGATTGCAGTGGGACTGATACTTATGATGTACCCGCCCCTGGCGAAAGTAAAGTACGAAGAGCTCCCGGCAGTGTTCAGGAACATCCGTCTCCTCGTTGTCTCGCTTCTTCAGAATTGGGTCGTCGGGCCGACGGTGATGTTTTTCCTTGCGGTTCTCCTGCTCCCGGACAAGCCGGAGCTGGCAATAGGCGTGACACTGGTAGGGCTTGCCCGGTGCATTGCCATGGTTCTCGTTTGGAACGATCTGGCCAGAGGCGACTCCGAGCTGGCGGCGGGATTGGTAGCTTTCAACGCGATCTTCCAGGTGTTCTTCTACTCGTTTTATGCCTACGTCTTCATAACAGCTCTTCCTCCCCTGGTGGGGATGAAAGGCATCGTCGTGAACGTGTCGATCTCTGAAATTGCGACGACCGTGCTTGTCTACCTCGGCGTACCTTTCGCGGGAGGCATGCTTACCCGCGCCGTGCTGGTCAAAGTCAGGGATAAAGAGTGGTATCAGGGGAAATTCGTGCCGAAGATTTCGGTGATCACTCCCGTCGCACTTCTCTTTACAATATTCGTAATGTTCTCGTTGAAGGGAGAAAAGATCGTCGAACTCCCGCTTGACGTTATTCGCGTCGCGATCCCGTACTCATTTTACTTCGCTATCATGTTTTTCATGACGTTCTTTCTCGTCAGGAAGATGGGAGGGTCGTACGAGAAGTCGGCGACGATGGCGTTCACGGCGGGGAGCAACGACTTCGAACTCGCAATCGCGGTTGCAGTCGCAGTGTTCGGGATAAACTCTCAGGCTGCTTTCGCTACTGTCATAGGCCCGCTGGTTGAAGTACCGGTGCTGATAAGTCTTGTCGATGTTTCTCTCCGGTTCAGGAAGAGATTCTTCCCCGATACTTCGGGCGCAGATTGAACGCCTGCGTCGGTTCTGCCGGTGAGGCGACGGTTACCGCCGATGGATCTCTCCGGAAGACACACACGACTCCCGCCCGAAAAATTCCGCGAGCGGCTGGATTCCTCCGTTAAAGCGAATCTGCCGGCACGAACCTCACGCCGCCGATCATCTGGCCGTTGTTACCGTTGTCGGTGCGGTCCAGGACTTCCGTGTCGGAGCTGTTCTGATTGAAGTTCCAGTATCCCACCAGCCCGGCTTCATGCCCGCTCAATTCCTTATTCAAAGTTGAATCGATTTCACTTTGTGTGCGCGCATAATTCCATATTCGAAGTTCGTCAAACGCGCCCTTGAGGTAAAACGAGCCGCCAAAATATGATTGGAAAGCGCGACCCAGCGAAAACCCGTGGTCTCCGTAGTATATTGACGTGGTGTCGGCTTGCTTAACGGCCATTTGTCCGTTTATGTAAAAGCACATGTAATGACCGTCGTATGTGCATCCCAGGCTGATCCATGTGTTCAGAGGAGGATTATATAATGGGCCGGTGGTTCCAATGCCCTCGGTCGAGCTCACTCCTTTACTGAAACTGAAGCCAGGTCCGCCTGAACCTTTCATGAACAGCACGCAGTAGCCGTCGGCGCTGTTCCACAGGTCTATACCCGTTGGGGCAAGGAATGGGACGACGGAATTGGACGTATCCTGCAACAGGACTTTCATTTCTATAGTGAGTTGTTGCGGCTGCAAGGACCTGGAAACCGGAAATACAACTTCGCCCGATTGCCCGTCGAACAGGAGTGCCATGTCGGTACTGCTTGTGTCTTGTCCGCCCCAGGTCACAGTTATGCTTATCGAACCAGTCGCCGGATTGAGCGTGAGACTGACCGGTGTGGTCTGACCGGGCAGGACTTCGACCTCGGTCGAGCCGAAGTAAGTCATCACGTTTGAAGAGTTGTAGGCGCTGACCTGTAGGTGCCACGTTCCCACGGCAATTTGTGTGAATGAGCAGGTGGCAAAATCGTCCGAGATAGTGAATGCACTCCGCAGGGTGTCGTATCCCTCGCGGGAAAGCACTCCGATTATCGAAGCGACATCCGAAGGCGCGTTCTTCATCGATAGTCCGATCTTGAGGCTGGACTTCGACGCGGCAGGCGCCCTCACAATTCCGCCGGAATTGAATTTACCGCAGGATGACACGCAAAAAGCGCCTAAAATCAAAAGAGACCAAATCTGAGTCTTCATTTTGAGCTCCCTTATTCCCAATTCTTTGAAATATTACCAGGGCATTTTGTCAAAGTCAAGCTACGCTCCGAAAGCAGATGCTTCCGGAGCAACCTTGCTTTACTTTCGGTGTGGTATTAACTTTTTCGACAAAATGGAACGATGTTCTTACAATCCGCATTCGATGTCCCGGCCGGACTGCGAGGTGGATTTTTTTCGAAGGAGAGGTCTATAGATGAAGCAGGAACCGAAATTCAAATCATCCGACTGGGCGCTTATCCTCGGTGCGTCGAGCGGCTTCGGAGGTGCAACCGCCGTGGAGCTGGCGAAGACCGGCATGAGTATATTCGGCGTCCACCTGGACAGGGCAGGGACGATGCCTGCTGTTCAG
>JAJYJD010000065.1 GCA_021789755.1 Bacteroidota bacterium | reverse complement strand
CGACCGCTCATCGAGGCAGGACTAATGAACAAGCCCGTGGTAGCATCGCGCCTCGGCGGCCCGGATGAGATTGTCGTCGACGGCGTGAACGGATTTCTCGTGACACCGGGGAGCCCGGGTGAACTCTTCAACCGAATTCTGATACTTCTGAAAGACCCGGAGCTCAGCGCGCGAATGGGAAGCGCCGGCCGTACCCGGGCTATTGAAAAGTTCGACGCGAGAAAAAACATCCCGCAGATTCTGAGACTCTACGACGTTATTATCCAGGCTGGCAACAGGTAAGGGCTGATTACCCGGACACCTTGCCTGACAAGGTGCCGGTGATTTTGCCCTTGTTTTCGTCTAAATATATTAAGGATCTATTGACTTATTATAGGGTGATGGGCATGAAAGACCACACACGGAACCGCAACGAAGGAGCCCTGGTTGGGGGAGTTGAATCTATACCGGCGGATTCAAGATAGTGTCGGGCCCTATTCTGGACGAGCACCATCTCTCATTTAGACCGGATCCTGAAGGTTTAGAAATGACAGCGAAGCTTCCGCTTCTTATGAAATTGTTCAGTGCTTGAGTGCCCGAGAGAACTTATTATATTGAGAGCCAGTAGACAAAACAATTTTGGGATAACGATGAAATGAGTGTTTTTCGAGAAGGCATAGCCAATACATTCCGAAATTACTTTACCGACGAGAATCAGCGTGAGTATTTCCGCCTCTTATTCAGGTGGGGAAAGCACAAGCGGTATAAGGTCGTCCCAGGCGTTCGATTCCTGGACTACAGTCTTATAGTACCCGACCTGCTCACTTTCCTTGGCCAGTTCGATGAAATCTTCCTGAAGCAGAGCTACAATTTCGAGACAAGCGATTCTGATCCGATCATTATCGATTGTGGAGCGAACATCGGAATGAGCTGCTTATACTTCAAAAGGATGTGGCCCAAATCTAGGATCGTGGCGTTTGAGGCGGATCCAAACCTTTTCTCAATTCTGGAGAAGAATCTCGTGGAAAACGGGATCCGGGATATCCAGTTAATGAACAAGGCGGTTTGGGTAGACGGTGGGCCTGTGATGTTTTCAGTGGAGGGTGCAGACGGCGGGTCAATCTACGGCACCGACAACCTGGTACAGGTGCAGACTATCCGACTCAAAGAATTTCTCGGGAAATTTAAAGCTGTAAATCTTCTTAAAATAGACATAGAGGGCGCCGAGGATCGGGTGATTCTCGACTGTGCTGAGCAGCTCGATCGAGTCGAAAACATTTTCATAGAATATCATTCATGGAAGGGTAAGGAGCAGAGACTGGGAGAAGTGTTAGCTGTGCTTGAGTCTAATAAGTTCAGGTACCGGCTGGAGAGTACCGTCAACGGAAAAGCTCCGCTCCTGAACCGCCTCGTTGAGTCGCCTATGGACGTGCATGTCAACATCTACGGCTTCAGGGAGAAATGAAATCCGACTTCCGGCCCGGGGCACCGGCACTTCAGGGTCAATTGGTGCAGAGGCACCCAAACATCTCGAATGCACACAGAATTTTTCGGAAAGAAATCACTTACAGATTAGCCAATGTCTAAGATTCTGATATCCGGCGAGTGGCTTTGGGATCACTATCAGGAGGCTTGTTCGTCGGCTCTTGTTAAACTCGGACACGAAGTGATCAAGTTCGGCTGGCAACAGCATTTCTTCGAAAGGCCCGCGGGAAGAGATCCACACTTCAAGTCGTTCATGATTCAGCGGCAGAATAAATACCTGGTAGGCCCTCTAATATCCGGAATAAACCGCGACCTGATCAGTTTGGCTTCGGACACAAAGCCGGAAATTATATGGCTGTATAACGACACACATATTTTCCCGCGGACAATCGAAAAACTCAGGAGAGACCTGCCTTCTACCGTGCTCGCTCAATATGCGAACGACAATCCCTGGGGAAAGAATCAGAGTGCAATAACTTGGCGGCATTTCAAGAAAGCCGTTCCTTTTTTTGACATAAATTTCTATTATAGGCCGTCGAACGAGAAAGATTTTGAGGCGGCTGGAGCGCGGGAAACCGCTCTCCTCAGGTCATACTATATCCCGGAGGATATCTATCCGATCGAACGGCATAAGATCGAGGACGAATTCAGGAGCGACGTCGTTTTCGTGGGTCATTTTGAGAACGACGACCGGCTGGATATGCTCACGGAAATCGTACGGGCCGGATTCAACCTGAAAGTGTTCGGAACAGCCTGGGACAAACCTATTTCACGGCTGCCTCGGGACAATCCGCTGAGAAGACTTTTACCTGTCAGGCCGGCAAGAGGCGAACAATACAGAAAAGCGATCTGCGGATCGAGGATAGCGCTTGCCTTCCTTTCAAAACTCAACGAAGACTCCTACACGAGGCGAAGCTTCGAAATACCGGCCATGAAAACATTTATGCTCAGCGAATACACGGATGATCTCAACTCACTCCTCGCCGAAGGAAAAGAAGCCGAGTATTTCCGGTCAAAAGGTGAGCTGATGGAAAAGATACTATATTATCTCGGTCATGACGATCAAATCGCCGAGATCGCCCGCTGCGGTTATGACCGGGTCAGGAAAGACGGGCACGATGTAACAAGCAGGATGGAGCAGTTCATGCACAGAATCCAACTCGTGAAGAAGTAGAAATGTGCGGCATTGTCGGAGTAGCCGGTAGATCGGTTGTCAAAAACGTTGACCTGCTCCAGCGCATGCGGGAAACCCTGACTCACCGCGGCCCGGACGATGCAGGTCTGTGGTGGTCGGAAGACAGTACCGTCGGTCTGGCGATGAGACGCCTGTCAATAATCGACCTGTCTCCTTCGGGGCATCAGCCCATGCTGGATCACGACGGAGAATTCGTGATCGTTTTCAACGGAGAGATCTACAACTATAAGGACTTGAGAGAGGAGCTCGAATCCAAAGGGCATTCTTTCAAAACATCATCCGACACCGAAGTAATCCTCGAAGCCTATCGAGAGTGGCAGACAGAATGCATCAAACATCTAAACGGCATGTTTGCAGTCGCACTATTCGATATCAGGAGAAAGCGGCTTTTTCTTGCGCGCGACAGGGCCGGTGAAAAGCCGCTATTCTATTTGCACGCACGGAACAGGCTCTGGTTCGGCTCCGAGCTCAAATCCGTTTTGGCCGATAATTCCGTGGACAGGAAACTTGATTTCACTTCCCTGAACTATTACCTGACATTCGGCTATGTTCCCGGCGAGATGTGCATTCTTGAAAACTTCCGGAAGCTCCCGCCGGCCCACGCCATGACTTACGACATTGAGAACGACGCTCTCTCGGTTTGGCAATACTGGGAACTGCCTGAACCGGGTGCTCAGGAAAAGTTCGGAGATGAGGAGCTCGTCCAGGAGCTCGAATGGCTTCTCGATGATTCCGTCAGAAGGCAGCTTGTCGCCGATGTCCCGGTGGGCATAATGTTAAGTGGCGGCCTTGACTCCAGTCTTGTGACCGCAATAGCGTCACGGGTTTCAACGGAGAAAGTGAAGACGTTCACTGTGACATTCCCCGGCTTCGGGACTTTCAACGAAGCTCCATATGCAAGAATTGTCGCGGACTATTTCGGGACGGAGCACACGGAACTGGAGGCCGGAGCGGTGCAGCCTGAAATCATGGTCGATCTTGCAAGACAGTTTGATGAGCCGATCGGGGATTCCTCGATGATTCCGTCATTCCTGATTTCTAGGCTTATACGCCGATACGCAACTGTCGCGTTGGGCGGTGACGGGGGCGATGAGCTCTTCGGCGGCTATTTGCACTACTCGATGATCTTGAAATCCGCACGCCGTCGACCTTTCCTCCCGGCCTCTTTCCGGAATATCGCCGGAATTCCCGTAGAGAGATTTCTGCCGCCGGGTTTCCCTTACAGGGACAGAATACTCCTTCGTCTTTCCACCGAGCCGCACTACCTTGTCCGCAGCGGCTCATACTTTGACACCAGGACTATTAAGCGCCTTCTTCCGGACCGAAAGCTTTTCGTCTCCGATTCGGACAAGTCCCTGTCCAACACGTTCCGCAGGTACGATTCGAAATATTCGGCACTTTGTCAGGCGATGTCCGTGGATTTCCTGAACTATCTTCCAAGCGATGTGCTCGTCAAGGTCGACCGGGCAAGCATGCTTGCGTCGCTCGAAACAAGGGCTCCGTTTCTGGATCATAGATTGATCGAGTTTGCGTTCAGGAAAGTCCCCGATCGACTAAAGGTGACCCCCGACGCTCGCAAAATCCTGCTGAGACAGCTTGCCCAAAAGTTGCTTCCCCGCGATCTAGACGTCAACCGGAAACAGGGGTTATCCGTCCCGCTCGGCGATTGGTTCAAGAAAGACTGGGGCAAATTCATGACGGATATTTTGCTGGACGATGCACAGTCGTTGTTTGACAGGAAGATTATCAAGAAACTGGCGAGCCTTCAGTATCACGGTGTCTTCAATTACCAAAGACTCTTTGCCCTGACGGTATTTGAATTGTGGAGAAAGGAATACGGAATCTCAATCTAATGAAGAATGGAATCATGAAATGAATCGTGAGTTGCTCGATTACCTTTGCGAACCTGTTACAAAAAATGAACTCAAGCTGGTCGATGAGAATATCGGAGAGGACGGACAAGTTACAGGAGGCTTCCTCGAGAGTCCTTCAGGAAAAAGGTATCCGATAATCAACGGTATTCCGCGGTTCCTGCCTGAGCAGGATCTGGTAAGGTCAGTTAAATCATTCGGCGATGAATGGAATTACTTCAATTTCATAGATTTCAAGGCCAACTGGCTTGAACATACGGTAGCGCATACTTTCGGCTCGACAGATGTGTTCAAGGATGCAATAATTGTCGATGCGGGAGGCGGCAGCGGTTCGCAGACTCTGTGGATGCTCGAGAGTGGAGCCAAATATGTCATAATGCTCGAGCTCTCTGACTCCGTGGACGATGTCGTCCAGAGAAACCTGGGCCCGACAAAGTTTCGCAACTATGATGTGGTACAGTGTTCAATCGATCAGCCTCCGATAAAGGACAACTGCATCGACGGAATAGTGATATGCCACAATGTCATACAACACACGCCGTCAGTCGAGAACACAGCCGAGGAACTCTATCGGCTTGTAGCACCCGGTGGAGAATTCGTATTTAACTGTTACCCGCGCAACGACGAGGGACTCAAGAACTGGATCCGGTTTCACGTTTTCAACGTGGGCATAAGAAGAGTGGTCAGCAGATTTCCTTTCACTGCCAGAGTGCTGTACTCGAAATCAATGGGGATACTCCGCTTCGTACCGATCCTGGGTTTCTTCCTTGAGAAGCTTCACTTCTGCGTAACTGGAATTGTGCCGCGCACCGGCAGCTTATGGACCGACGTTCGCCGGAAATACAGAGCCACGGTAGTAAATACTTTCGACGCGATGGGATCACACAAGTATCAGCACCACAAGAGCAACGATGAGATACGAGCGCTCGTCAACAGACTTCAGCCGAATTCCGAAAAGGTGATGAATACCCGGGAGTATTTCGCGAAGTACAGGCCAGTCCAGTGCGCACTGAGACTATTCAAATAGTATATGCTCAGGAAAACCGGTGGTGAATGCCGCGCAGGATTTCCACCAACAGTTGAGCCGCCGCATCCGCATCTTTCACATCTGTGAACGAACCACGCGGGAATGCCGGCGGTATGCGGACCGCGTGCGCCGTGAGGAAATCGGCCAGCTTGGTCCTCAAATCAAGCACGTCTTCGCTATTGAAGACAAATCCGTTTTCACCTTTTTTAACCAGGTCGCTCGCGCCACACATGTCGGATACAATCACGGGCACTCCCGCCATCAGCGCTTCATTCACAACCAATCCCCAGCCATCCCAGCGTGAGGGGAGGACGAGCAAGTCGGCTTCCGATATTCTTCCGATGACCTGTTGAGATTTCATCGTTCCCTTAAAACTGATTCTTGAGGACAACCCTCTCTCTTCTACCCAACCCCGTAACCCGTTTTCCATATCACCGGAGCCAATCAATTGAAGATACAGAGCTCCATTTTCGGCGAGCAAGGGCTCCATGGCCGAAAGCAAAACATCGACTCCCTTCCTATGTACCAGCTGTCCGACGAAAACAACCTCTACTCTTCCCTTTTTGTCCGCTCGGGCCTTTCCCCCGAATTCTCGGGGCATGGAACGAAAATAGCCGAACGGATGAATACAAGAATCATCCGCTCCATAAGATTTGAAATAGGCTGCGGCGAAATGAGAAATCGAAAGCAGTCCGGCGGCATTTTGAACAATCGGTTTTCCGATCGCCATCATCATCTTGTGCTTGAAAAACGGCACGGTGTCTCTCGGATCAGGCGCCTCGGAGTAAATAAAATATTGTGAACGCGATAGTAGCAAAGTCACCAATGCGGTTTTGGTAACCCTGCCTGCCCACAATCCGTTCACGATGTGAATGTGGTCGCGATATTCGCGTGACTTCCTGAACGCATCAACAATCAAATGATGCTCGTTGAGGAATTCGTATTCAAATCCGTCCAAATCGTCCTGCCAACCAAGCCCCGTGCGGTCCCCCGGTATTTTCCCGGTGAAAATCACCTTAAGATCGAGTTGTCCGGTGCGGTTCAATGCCCTGAACAAATCTGCCTGGTAAAATGAAGGCATGTTCATCCAGAATACAAGCTTAATCAAATGGGGTCTTCCGGTTCATTCCGTGTTATAAAATGAATATGTTCTGAAAAAATGCTCGGCCAAAGACAGAAAATCACAGGTTAAGACTCGCGATCAATTTAATCAAAAAACAGGAATGCTTGGTAGTGGGCTGCCTTGGATAGACAGAGATCGGCTTGCAAGCCAGGCGGTTGAATTAAGCGTCCGACACTTGCACTCGGAATAGACGGAAAAAAGGACGGATTCTCGCGGGTTATTTATTAATAATAATCCGATCCGGGGTAATCTTGTTTTGTTCTGTGTCATCCGTGTTCCGTTGTTCTTCCAGTTCAAAAAAGCCCACTATCCGGCGAAGACTGAAAGTGAATCATTTCTGGAAAAGTTGTAACTTCATGTCAATGGCTCCACATCTGCAGGGAGCTGTCGAGAACACCCGACTAGTTATTCTGAACTTAACACCTGGAGGAACTTCGTTTTGAAAGCACTTGTAACGGGCTGCGCCGGCTTTATCGGCTCCCATCTTTGTGAAAAACTCGTATCCGAAAAAATCCATGTTACCGGTGTTGACGCCCTGACCGATTACTACAGCACGGAAATCAAGAAGGCCAACTTGAAGAATCTTACGGGAAACCCGGACTTTTCGTTCGTCCAGAACGATCTTATGGATGCCGATTTAAAAACACTGCTGAAGGACGTAGACTTCGTCTTTCATCTTGCTGCCCAGCCGGGAGTTCGAGGAAGTTGGGGAGAGCATTTCTCCATTTACGTCAAGAACAATATCCTGGCGACGCAGAGATTGCTGGAAGCAGCGAAAAGCTCGCCGGGACTTCGCAAGTTTGTTTATGCCTGTTCTTCCTCAGTCTATGGGCAGATCAAAGAAGAGTCGGTGAACGAGGAGCACAGAGCGATGCCGCACTCTCCGTATGGAGCGACAAAACTTGCGGGCGAGAACCTCTGCTTTCTTTACAACGCCAATTACGGGACGCCGGTCGTGTCGTTGCGGTTGTTTACAGTTTACGGGCCGCGACAACGCCCCGACATGGCCTTCACAAGGCTCATATATGCCGCAATCTCCGGCAAGAAATTCCCGCTTTTCGGCGACGGCAGCCAGGAAAGAGATTTTACTTACGTACTCGACGTCGTCGAAGGCATGCGGCTCGCCGCGCAGAACGATAAGGCAACCGGAATTTTCAATATCGGCGGCGGCCATGTTGTCTCAATGAATCAGGTAATCCGGATGGTAGAGGAGATAGTTGGATCAAAAATTCAGATCGATGCCAAGCATTCGGAATTGGGAGACGTGCGGAGGACAAGTGCAGATATTTCGAAGAGTAAGAAAGTCCTCGATTTCACTCCCAAACATGACATAGAAGCCGGTTTGCGGCAAGAGGCCGAGTTTGTGAAGAAGCATGTTCACTTCTATCACGATTCGATGAGGCTTCTGTAGGAAAGAGATAATCCAGGTAAGCGAAGCACACCGCAAACTCTAATCGAAAATGGTCAACCGGTCCGGAGAATTCGTTAAAGCCGTCCTCTCAAGAACCCTTTCACCCGCCCTCTATAAGCTAAGGGTAAGGACCTTTCATCGCTTGACGACCGCGGCCGCGCTCAAAAGGAAACTCGGCTACGAGGGTCTTGACCAGGAGGCGTCGGTCACATCGTTTCAGAACAAACTTCGCCAGCGTTTTTTCCTCGGGGATCTGAACCGGAAAGAATTCTACATAAACCTTATGACATCGCTGGGCGGGTTCGACCAGATCATGGACGATGCCGACCTCGTGCACGAGAACAAATTCCAGACGCTGGGATCGGAAGTCTATTCCTTCTCTGAGAATGTCGACTGGCACCTCGATTTCAAATCGGGGAAGAGATGGCCGTTGTCGTTTTATAGCAACCTCAAAATTATCAAATCAGGAAACGGGAGAAGGGAGAAAGGAGAAAGGAACAGGGAAAACGGACAACGGAATACGGAACACTCAGACATAAAGGTCCCGTGGGAGGTCAGCCGGTTTCATCAGGCTATATGGCTGGGAAAGGCTTACTGGGTGAGCCACAGCGAAGCTCACACCGAGAAATTTAAAGAGCTTGTGGTCGACTGGGTCGAGAAGAATCCCGTCGGATACGGCGTGAACTGGAAGACGCCGATGGAGGTTGCGATAAGGGCTATGAACCTGATTGTGGGCCTTTTGTACTTTACCGGCTCGACAAAAATCGACGAGAAATTCCTGATGACGCTCCTCAGCTCGCTGTTCGAACACGGGGTCTTCATACGATACAACCTTGAGAGGAGTCTGCGGAACGGGAACCATTATGTTTCGGATCTCGTCGGACTTATATACCTTGGAGTTTTATTCTACGACATGCAAACCGGCAAACGCTGGGTCGAATTTGCCAGGAAAGAGCTGGAAAAAGAAATCTTAAACCAGGTTTACGAAGACGGAACGGATTATGAGAAGTCGACAGGTTACCAACGTCTCGTGACGGAGCTCTTCACTGCAGCGTACGTGCTACTCAGACTCAACAAGTTCGGGGTGTCGGACCAATTTACTCAGAGACTGGAGAGGATGTTCGGCTTCCTCGCCGCCGCGACGATGCACGACGGAACAGTGCCCGGTATCGGCGACGCCGACGACGGGAGAGTATTCAGGATGAAATCGAAAATGGAATTCAACGACCACCGCGATCTCATCTCCGTCGGGGCCGTGCTCTTCAGCAGGGGCGACATGAAAGCAGCTTCAGGCGGGTTCAGCGATCTGGCGCTTCTTCTCCTCGGCGGCGAAGGCTTTGAGAAGTTCGCACGGATGACGCCGGATAATTCGTCCCGCTCCGAAATCTACAAAGAAGGCGGTTTCTCGTTCATGAAGACGGAGAGAGATTACTGCTCCTTCGACTTCGGCGATATCGGGATGCGCGGCCGCGGCGGACACGGCCACAATGACGTGCTCTCCTTCACGATATCCGGAAAAAACCAGTTCATAACAGACAGGGGAACATTCTGCTACACGTGCGACAGTGAAATGCGAAACAAACTCCGCTCGACATATTCGCACAATACAATAGTCGTAGACGGAACCGAACAGGCCGAGTTTTCGGGACTCTGGTCGATAAAGCAAGACCTCACATCACCCGATCTGCTGGAATGGAAATCCAACGACGAGCAAGACGTTATTGAAGCCCAGCATCGTGCCTACGAACAATTGGCCCGGCCCGTGGTCCATCGCCGCAAGATCACTTTCAATAAACGTCAGCGGACTTTCCTGCTGGAAGACAATCTGCTCGGAGACGGGACACACACAATTGAAACGATGTTTCATTTCGCCCCGGGCCTGAAAGTTTTTGACCTGGGCCGGAATTTTCTCGCGCTTGAGGGGGAAGAGTACATGCTAATGAAGTTCCCGCATCCGTTCGTCCTGGAGGACTGGCCTCACTCTCCGAGCTACGGCGTGTTGCGGACCGCGCGTGCCGCGCGCCTGAGGCTGGAGACCGAGTTGCCGGTGAGAATAGAGACGTTTATCTTTATTATCAGCAGCGCCGACGACATGAACCACCTGTTGAACAGAATCCAGACCAGGGGATCCGCGGAATAGAGAACTTGAACGACAAGGACCAGAAAGACGGACGGGTTTGAAATGAAACTCCTCGCCACAGCAAAATTGAACCGGCAGATGACCGAGCTCATCATGAAGAAGGCCGGGAAATATTTCGAGATCGAATTCCTGGCGACCGCGGCCGACAAGGACCGGAAGCGGCTCATCGAGGCCGCCGACGTCATTCTTTCCGTGAATATTAGACGCGAGATAGAAGAGGAAGAGCTTCCGTTCCTGACAAAGGCACGGCTCATCCAGATCACGCTTGCGGGCGCCGATATGATCCCGTACGCCAAGCTCAGGCCGGAGATTATCATCTGCAGCAACGGTGGAGCCTACAGCGAGCCGATAGCGGAACACGCCATAGGCATGATGCTTGCACTCGCACGAAACTTCCTCCCACTCCACCGGGGACTCGCCGAGGGAATCTTCGACCAGAAAACTCCTCACAAGATGCTGGGAGGTTCGACTCTCGGTATCGTCGGATTCGGAGGGATAGGGAAAAAGACGGCCGAGATCGCACGCGGCTTCGGGATGAAGATACTGGCAATAAACTCGACCGGCAAGACTGATCGGCAAATAGATTTCACGGGGACTCTGTCGGATCTCGACAAATTATTGAGAGAATCTGATTTCCTCCTATTGACGATCGGTCTGAACAAAAGGACAAGGAATCTTATCGGCGAGAAGGAACTCGGCATGATGAAACCGGACGCCGTCCTGATAAATGTCGCCCGCGGCGACCTTATCGGCGAAAAGAGCCTGTATGAACATTTGAAGGCTAATCCGCAGTTCAAGGCGGGAATAGAAGCGTGGTGGGTGGAACCTTTCAACTTTCCAAAATTCGAAGTCCATTACCCCTTCTTCGAACTCGATAACCTGCTCGGATCGCCGCACAACTCATACCTTACTGATGGAATCTATCTCAAGGCTCTTGACACCGCGCTTGACAATATTCTCCGTTTCGCGAGGGGCGAGTCTTTAAAGAACATTCAGCGGCGGGAGGACTACCTGTAGAAGTTACCCGATCTCCCGCCCGCTCCTGGCCCTCTTTTTTTCCGAGATGATCTTTTTATTCTTGAGCCTCTTCTCTTTGGAGGCTTTTGATGGATGCGTTTTCATCCTCTTCTTGGCGGGTTTCAATGCCTCTCTCAGTAATCGGATAAATTCCGAAACCACCAACTCCTTATTCTCCCACTGGCTGCGCGATACCTGCGAGGAGATATGGAGGACCCCGTCGGAATCGATCCTGTTCCGCAAACGGGAGAACACCCGCACGCGCTGAACCTCCGAGATAGATGACGTGTTTGCGGCATCGAACAGCAGCTCGACTTTGGATTCTACCTTGTTGACGTTCTGTCCGCCGGGGCCGCCGCTTCTGGACGTGCGGAATACCAGCTCCGAGCCGGGAACCACGACGCCGGGCATTATTACAATGTCTCCGCTCTTCATTTTGTGTCAGACAAAGTATCGCCCCATTTGTTCAAAGTTGCAAATGGCGCAGCAATAAAGTAGAACGACGGCAGATTCGAACTCATGTGCGCTGCCGCTTCTGCCGGGGTATTACGTTTGGGGGATTAGGATCTGTGAATCAGATACACTGTGAGGATGGTGAGGCGGGATAGCATCTCGACAGAACTTCCGGGCCGTTCACCGACCTATTCGTCGTCATCTTCTTTCGCGAAACCGAATTGAATCACGGAGACATATCCGGTGCCGTGGCACTTTTCACATTCGATGAAGTCAAATCCTTCGCCGCTCTCTGCGACACCGATGAACCGCGTGCCGTTACATGCATCGCAGATTGCTTCCCACTGAGATTCCTTATGAAACATCCGATCTCTCCTTTTCTTTTCCACAAAAGAATATATTGAGACATCAAAGGGGTGTCAACACTTCCTAAAATTTTCCGGGGATTTTCTTAATTAATTAAGGACGGCCGGACGCCGGCCGCAGAGAACCCGGGCGTGCATTCTGGCGGCGCTCCGCCGGTGTCCGCTATGCCTTGAGCTTCCTACAATTCTTCGAAGACGTAACCGCTCTCCCCGTGTTGTGCCAGGTCGAGCCCGTCGATCTCATCTTCGGGAGAAACACGCAGTCCCATGGTCTTGTCGAGAAGCTTGAGTATTCCCCATGAAACTCCGAACGCGTAGAGAATCACGACGACGAGTGCCAGCACCTGCGCACCGAGAAGCCTGACACCGCCTTCAAAGAGGCCGTTGGCACCTGCAGGATTGATAAGAACCGAAGCGAACAGTCCCGTTGCGATAGAGCCCCAGGCACCGCCGACACCGTGAACTCCTACCGTGTCGAGCGAATCGTCATAACCGAATTTTTCCTTCAACCGGATTCCTGTGAAGCAAACGATCCCGCCGGCGAAACCTATCGCCAGCGCGGCCATCGGCCCGACATACCCGGAGGCGGGCGTGATAGCGACGAGCCCTGCAACTGCGCCTGATGCTGCGCCGAGCACGGTCGGCTTCCCGCGCGTGAACCACTCGGCCATCATCCACGATAGCGCCGCGGCGGATGCAGCGATCTGTGTTGCGAGAAAAGCAGAAGTTGCCAGCGCGCCCGAGGCAAGCGCACTCCCGGCGTTGAAGCCGAACCATCCGAACCAAAGGAGCGCGGCACCGATGAGAGTCATGGTGAGATTGTGAGGCGGCATCGGTTCCTGGCCGTATCCTCTTCTCCTGCCGATGATTATCGCCGCGGCCAGGGCGGAAACCCCCGAGCTGACATGAACGACAAGCCCGCCCGCGAAGTCCAGCGCACCGAGGTTCCTCATCCATCCGCCGACTCCCCACACCCAGTGTGCCAGCGGGTCGTACACCAGCGTGGCCCACATGAGAAGGAAAAGAATGTACGTTTTAAACTTGAACCTCTCGGCAAACGCTCCTGTTATCAATGCAGGAGTAATTATGGCGAACATCATTTGAAACATCATGAAAGATTCATGCGGGATCGTCGGGGCATATTCCGGATTGGGAGCGAAGCCGACGCCGCTGAGACCGATCCATTTCAGACTGCCAATCAGATGGCCGACGTCAGGTCCGAACGCGAGCGAATATCCGAAAAGTATCCATTGAACGGTAACAACTCCGATAGCGATGAAACTTTGCATTATCGTCCCGAGAACGTTCTTGCGGCGAACCATACCGCCATAAAAAAGGGCGAGCCCCGGCGTCATCAGCATCACGAGTGCGGTGGATACGAGCATCCATGTAGTGTCGCCCGTATTCACGGTAATAACCTCCCGAGTGACATGTGCCGGGTTGTCATGCGTGAGCCGTCCGTCAGCCGATTGCGCATGAGCTGAAGATGACAAAAATAAAAGGAATATAACGGTTCCAAATAGCAGATGTTCTCTTATTTGTTTCAATTTGACATGTTCCTGTTATTCATTTTATCAATCGTTCGAGCCGAAAAAAGGAGAAGGTCCCGGGTTCACCAGATGTCCGTTTATTAGGATTTCCAACTTCGGAGAATAATAAATACCGCCGGAACTACAAACTTTTTAATGGAAAACATACAGTCCCGGTTAATTTCCTGAGGCAGCCGTCGCAAATATCCAAACAGCAGCCAGGAGAACCGGAGACGCTCGTTCAAAGGAGAATTCGAATGCCAAAGATAATCTCGGTAGCAGTTGAAAATGCCCCGATTCGCGTCGAGCAGGACGAGGTAAAAGAGTTCGCAAGAGCGATCTTCTCGCGACGCCGCGACGACATCGATCGCCTGATCGGTGTGTTCAACAACGCTTCGATCCTGACGCGCCACTTCACCGAGGAACGGTCATGGTACGGCAACGACCACGGCTTTTCCGAAAGGAACCGGCTCTACGTCGAAAGGGCGGTCAGAATGTCGGCGAGCTGCGCGGCGAAATGTCTGGCGGCAGCCGGTATAAGTCCTAAGGAGTTCAACCACATCATTTTCGTTTCGAGTACGGGGATTTCAACTCCCAGCATCGACGCGAGACTGCATAATATACTGGGTTTCGATCCGCACGTCAGACGGACACCGATTTGGGGAATCGGCTGCGCCGGCGGTGCGGTAGGATTGAGCCGGGCTCTCGAGTACACGCGGGCGATGCCGGAGCATGCGGTCCTCCTGATCGCGATCGAGCTCTGCGGGCTCACGTTTCGAAAGGACGATTACAGTAAAAGCAATTTGATCGGCACCTCACTCTTCTCCGATGGATCGGCCGCAGTGCTCGTCGCGGGCGATAAACATCCGCTGAGTCGGGGTAAAGGTCTTGTGCTGCTAAACTCGCTTTCAACAATATACGATTCTTCGCTGGACGTAATGGGGTGGGAAGTGGAAGATAATGGCCTCAAGGTAATCTTCAGCAAAGACATCCCGACCATCGTGCACAACAGCGTGAGGCCGAACATCGATGAAATAGCGGCGCACAACGGGCTGCGCCTGCAGGACATCAAGCACTATATACTTCATCCCGGCGGGCCGAAAGTCATAAGCGCATACGAGGAAGCGCTCGGCCTGACTCACGATGAACTCCGCTTTACGCGTAAAGTGCTGAGCGAGCACGGCAACATGTCTTCCCCGACAGTCCTGTACGTTCTAAAGGAATTTCTCGATAGCAAAGAATACGGAACGGGAGAGTACGGCCTCATTTCGGCTCTGGGGCCCGGATTCAGTTCAGAGTTGATTCTCTTCAGGACTGAATGACCGCGCTCCTCATCTTTCTTTCGTTCCTTTTGATCC
>JAJYJD010000356.1 GCA_021789755.1 Bacteroidota bacterium | reverse complement strand
CGGGCATCCTGAGCAATTGCAGTATATATCTCTTCAACAAGATCGGGGTTGAAAGTCGATGCCAGTCCGATCGGTTGTGGATAGCTAGTTGCGTCCTTCGCGGCCAATCCATGCAGACATTCTTCGTGAAAGACCGCCGGAATACCGAGCCTGGTCTCCTCGACGAAGAATTTCTGAAGCGCATTTGCAAGCTCTGCCATCTCGACCGGATTCAACCCCCCGCCAGTATCGCTCAATCTTCCCATCTGACCGATGCCGTCCTTGAGAAAGCTGCTCAGGCTGCCGAGGTGAAGTGTGCCTTTCTCGTCAAACAGCATCGTCTTCTTCTGTCCCCAGATGCATAACATCTGCGCAACTTTTTCCTCAACCGTCATTCGGTGCAGCAAATCGGCGACTCTCTCTTCTACAGACAGGTGCGGGTTCTTGTAGCCGAGAATATCTTCACGTTTTAACGATTCATGAACAGGTATTTTTTGAACCATCTTTTAATTCCGTGTCAAATAGCCTTTCATTCAACAAACTGATCCCTGCTCTGACAACTCGCCCGCTTTCGATCACAACTTTTCGGACGACCGAATGCAACCGCCGGCTGCAACACTCATGACATTTGTGTCATTTACTTCTAAGCTACTACTACAGAAGTCAATGAACAGAGGGACTTCTGAATCTCTACCCTTTCCGAAGGCTCATCATCCGGTACTCAACTCAGACCGGTGTGATACGCTTGCTCCGCCTTCTGGCCCGAGAAACTAATAACGGTCTGTGGGGAACCCTCACCCTGAAAGGCCACAAAACCGTATGATATCGTACTGTATTTTATCAGTTCAAACTTTATTGAACCGTTTTAATATTACAAACTATGAATTTAATTGTCAATAAGAAAAGGTGATGGCCGGTGAAATGCCAGGCACCACAAGTTCAAGGCCTGCCGCCTCACCCGCCAAGAAGAGAATGACGATCTCATCCAAAACAGCTCGCTCTGGCGCAGCTGAGCACACTTTCATTCATATATGTATATATATTGCAGGCCGCGCTGCCGCCGAAGAAGGGCAAGAAGCACGGGTAATTCACGTTGCCGCATCCCCCGTGATCGAGAGAGCCCGGCAATTCACCGTTTGATATTCCTATCCAGCAAATCATTCACGGCATTCGAAAGGAATATGTAATCGGAACATATATTAATAACGCTTTCGTTCTCGCCCCAGAGGAAGGGCCAGCTTTCCTGGTTCTCCGGGAAATCCGGTTTCAGGACAAGAATGCCCGGCACTACCCCTCCGGCAATAAATGACAAGTCCGCCCTGTTGCCGCCGTAAAAACGCTCCTTCGAATGTACGCCGACGCCCGAAACAAACGAGATATTCGAATACGGATGACAGCCGAACAGGTAGTCGATTCCACGAATTGTGTACCGGCTTCCGATTATTTCCGGGAAAGCTTCATGGAGATAGTAGTTTGTCACCGCCCAGCTCACGACTTCCTGGTCTCCTCCCCATTGTCTTGTCCCGATCGGAACTCCAAACGGATTCATCTTGAGAAGCTCGTCGTCCTGTCTCTTGAATTTATTCACGTAAGGCACGAGCCTGTCCTTATATTCTTTGCCGAAGTACGGAATTGCGAGAGCCGCCGTCATCATATTTGCCTGGGGGAACCTTTCAAGCGCCGGCCAAATGAGTGTTTTAAATGTGTCCGCGTATTGAACATCCCTTGAAGCAGCGTAAAGCTGCAGAGCCGCGGCAATCTTCGGAGACTCCTGAATGTAGAAAGGTACCTTGCTGTTGTTGCCGATTGAATCATCCTGCTGTTTGGCCCATGATTGCTCCGCGACTGTCAGACATTCGGCAGAGAGAGAGTCGTTGAATCCCCTGAGGGCTCGACTCGCGGAAGCAAGTGCGCCGATCGAAAGGTAGTTTATCCACGGCTCGTCGGTCGTGAAAGCCCATCTGTCGTCCGGCGTCCCGCTCGAATCTCCTACTACCTGGTACGGCTTGAGCCTCGGAGTATAGAATTTGTTGTCGGTTATGTCCGCGGCATCACCGACCTGGACGTACTCGAAAAGGTGTGCTTCGTTTATTCCGACGATCGCGCGTCCGAATGCCCTTTGCTGCCCGAGCTGCTGAAGAACGCCATGCTCTATTTGCTGGAGTATGTCCGGCTTGCCGTCGGGATCATGGATATCGACATAGCGGTCCTTTTCGTCGATGTAGGTCCCATCTGACTTGGGTTTAAACGCTTCCCACGTGGCTGCGAAATTCGAAATGGTCTGGCATTGAGAGGGCTCGTCGATATCGAAATCGCCGGCGTCGAACCACCCGCCGACGTTCAATCCGGGAATGTGCTCACCCGGCTTGTAGCGCGTGTCGGTGGACGGCCCCATGCTGTAGCCGTCGAAATGTTCCTCGTTAGGCGGCGCCTGGCGTGCGTCGTCGAGAAACGGTATGCCATGCCATACTCTGTACGCGTCTCTCACGTACATGTGATCCATCTGGACGGGGAACCACACGTCGAGAGTCTGTTGCCATACGTTGTCGTACACGTGCGAATCGATGGGAAAGGCGTTCGACCTTTCGTCGCCGTACTTGATGAAATAAACGCCGCCGTCCTGTACGGAAGAGAAATCGAAAGTGACATAGTTGTACCGCATCCACCGTCCCCACTTCTTGGCATCGGCAGTAAACACTTCTTCGAACTTGCCCTGCGGCGTGACACGGTATAAAGAGGCGGTCTTGAGAGGCGTGTCGTTTTTGTCCAGCTCGATGACCGCTCTCTTCTCCTGCAAAGGATGGTACCCCACCTGCGAGAATTCGATGACCGGCTTGCGGATCCAATTCTTCGGTACGCTCGCCGTCATATGCCACTCGACCACTTTTCCGGTTTTGTTCGGGGGGATAAGGCTCCTTACGACAAACCAGCCGTTCTCAGCAATATTGCGTCCGTCGTAAAACATCAGGTTCCCTTCGGTGGATTTGATCTCGACCTGCCTTTGCGGATCCCCGGGCGCCAGGATCA
>JAJYJD010000064.1 GCA_021789755.1 Bacteroidota bacterium | reverse complement strand
CCGATCTTTCAGGAGCAATGCGCGTCGGGGCGTCGCGTCCGCTCATCCCAAACCGCAGGCTTTCTGCCGCTGGTCATCGGGTCTCCAGTTTGCCTCTGTTCTGCTTCACCTTATCGGCAACGATGACAATCAGAAGAACGATGACCGATGCTAAAACATCCCACAGAAAATCCTTTAATTCCATCCGCCTCCCGGGTGTGAAGGACTGGTGATATTCGTCGGTCGCCCCGTATAGCATCACGAAAAGGAGGGCAGCGAGCAGGCTGAACTCCCTCAAGAGCCTGCTGTAGTTCTGGAATCGTAACGCCCTGTATCCCAGATAGTACAACATGCCGAACAACAGCAGATGAGCGATAAGGTGAGCGTCCTTAAACTCCAAAGGCGACAGTGTCGACCCCGGAAGGGAGGACAATACGAAAATCAATCCCATCCAGACAAGTACAGGAAGTTGGAATCTCACAAAATCAGGAAATTCGCCGAAACTCAAACACGTCTCCATCAATCACCTTCTTGAAGGCCTGTGGCAGCGAATCGATTACGTCTGAAGCAATCAGCGAATATACCCCCTTTGACTCGAGGGCGATATCGCCTGCGACACTGTGCAGGTACACTCCGGCAATTGCGGCGTCGACAGGCCCCAACTTTTGTCCCATCATAGCGGCGATTATCCCCGTCAGGACATCGCCCATGCCGGCAGTTGCCATGCCCGGATTACCGTGGACATTTACGTAGACTTTTCCTTCCTTCGTTCCGATGACTGTCGGTGAGCCTTTCAAAACCAGTGTCAATTTATTGTCTTTCGCATAGCGTCGCGCCATTTCGATCCGGTTCTTGGATATCTCTTCAACGGAGAACTTGGTCAGCCTGCTGAATTCGCCGTGATGCGGCGTAAGGATGAGTTCTGCATGCGTTTCATGCAATATGTCCGGCTGGTCGGCTATGGCATTCAAGCCGTCGGCGTCCACCAGTACAGCGCCATCATGGCTCCGGAGAATCTTCGCCACCAGCTGGGACGTTTCCTGGTTTCGCGAGAGCCCCGGCCCGACGACCAGGACGTTCGCCCATTCAAGATTCTTCTGTATCTGGAGCAGAACTGCAAGAGAGAGAGAGCCATCACCCGTCTGAGGAAGCGGGACGGTCATGACCTCGGTCAGCTGAGATTCATACACGTTGTTCAGCTCGGAAGGCACGCCGAGCACAACAGCTCCGGCTCCGGCCCGCATCGCCGCTCGTCCGACCATGATCCCCGCTCCGGTCATGCCGACGGAGCCTACGAGGGCGAACACTTTTCCGACGGCATGCTTGTAAGTTTCGGCTCTTCTTTGCGGCAGGAGGTCTTTGACATCGCTTGCCCCGATGACATAAGTATCAATATTGGTAGTGGCGGCCAGGCCGTCAGGCAAACCGATGTCGATAACGCTGATCTCACCTGCATTTTCTTTCCCATCATTCATAATGAGGCCGCGTTTCAGTTTTCCCATCGTCACTGTGGCAGCCGCTCTCGGAGACATCGTATAAGCAGTCCCATCGTCGGAGTTAAGTCCGCTGGGTAAATCTACCGCGAGAATGGGAGTAAATGCATCCACCATCATCTGAATCGCTCTCTTGGCGGCGTCTTTAGGCTCGTCCGAAAGTCCTGTTCCGAAGACGGCATCGATGACAAGATCATAATCATTGAGAGAGAGAGAATCGGCGACCTGCTCAAATTCCTGGATTTGTATCTTTGCGTGTTCAGAGGAGAGTTTTTTCGCCTTTTCAAGAAATGTTTTGACGTCTCCCGAGATTTCCGATTCCGATCCGATCAGAAGCACGTTTACATCGGCGCCCATTTGGGCCAGATATGATGCCGCCCCAAGGCCGTCCCCGCCGTTATTACCTTTACCGCATATTATCGCGATGCGTTTGCCGCGAGCATCACCCAAAAGGTTCCCCGCAACTTTGGAAACTCCGAGGCTTGCCTTGTCCATAAGGGCTACCCCGGTCACTTTGCCGCTTTCCACGGCCTCCCGGTCACACCCCTTCATTTCGTCCGCTGTCAGCAAATATTCCATGTTAGCTCCGCTTGAAGATAAAAAAAGCCGCCCCAAGATAGAAGCGGCTGATCAAATTCGCAAGAAGACTTTTCAAGCATCAGAACAATCTCTCAGTCAGTGCCACGACATATCCTGGGGTGAGGCCGAGCTCGATTACCGCAGCCGCCGCAATAATCAAAGCCGTGGCCCCCAGTTTGGATATTGCCACTGAAGTGCTCCCTTCGGGTAATTCTTTGAAGTACATGCTTACAACAACGTTCAGATAGAAATAGACCGACACGACACTGGCAAGCACACCCACGACGGCAAGCCAGGTCATCTGCGCCGAGACCGCCGATGCAAAAAGGTAGTATTTTCCGAAGAACCCGGCTAACGGGGGGAGACCCGCCAGCGAAAACATGAATAGCGCCATCAGGGCAGCAATGACGGGATGTTTGTTTGCCAGACCTTCATAATCTGAAATCTGAAGATATTTCCCTTCCTTGTTCTCGAGAACCGAAACGACACCGAATGCTCCGATCTGCATGAATGTATACGCGAGCATATAGTATAAAACTCCGGTCCTCCCGAGGCTGTTGGCAGCTGCGATGCCGACGAGAGCGTAACCCGCATGCGCGATGCTCGAATACGCAAGCATTCGCTTAATATTTGTCTGGACAAGAGCTATCAAATTACCGATGACCATCGTAAACGCAGCCAGATACGCAATGACAAGCTGCAGCTGCCAGCTCGGGTGAACCGAGTAACTGAATACAAGCACGAGAGCAGCGAACGCTGCCGCCTTGCTTCCTGTCGACATGAAACCAGAAATGGTTGTGGGCGATCCTTCATAAACATCGGGGACCCACATGTGAAATGGAACGGCTGATATCTTGAAGCTCAGACCGACAAGAATCAGCGCCGCCCCGATCCACAGCAAAGGATCATTCTGGGTTACGCTGAACCTCTCAAGAATAACAGAAAGATTGGTGGTTCCACTCGCACCGTAGACAAGCGCAATGCCGTAAAGCAGAAAGCCGGTAGCGAACGCCCCGAGCAAAAAGTATTTCAGTGAAGCCTCGTTCGACTTCGCGTCTCGACGCACGAAGCCGGCCAGAACGTATAGACTGATAGACATCAACTCGAGGCCGAGGAAAAGGACCATGAGATCTCTTGCGCTGGCCATGATCATCATTCCGAGCGTCGCGAAGAGGAGAAGCGTGTAGTATTCGCCGAAGTTGATCCGTTCCTTCTCCAGATACGGCTTCGAAAGGAGGACACTTAAGGCGGCGCTAAGGACGAAAACAATCTCAAAAAAGGCCGGGAACCTGCCGGTGAACACCATGCCGTTGAAAGCATTCCCCGAAGCGTTGTACGTAAAGACCGTCAGAAAACCTGAGACCACCAGCCCAACCAGTGTCAGCCAGTAGCAAATGTTGGCCGGTCTCTTCAGACTCGCATCTACTATCAGGAGCAGGAGAGAATACGCGCTAAGGAAAAGTATCGGACTTACGGCAATCATATCGTTATAATTAAAAGACATCATCTCCCTCTCAACAGGAAATTGAACGAATCACTGAGAATCCCCCGAAGTGCATGGTCATCGCAGAGCACCAAGCGCACCTACCTTCGCCTTAACCATTGTATCCACCAGCGCCTTCACCGCCGGTTCGCTCTTCGACAGAAACGTGATAGGATGCACGCCAATCCATACCACGAAAACGACAATAGCCGCGAGGACGGCGATCTCGCGCACGTTAAGATCTTTTATCTTTTCGTTCTCCGGCTTGTCGACAGTCTTGAAGAATACGCGCTGGTACATCCAAAGCAAATATACGGCTGCGAAGATGACGCCGCTCGTAGCAACGATCGCATATGCAGGCGTCCCGAGGAAGTCGCTTTTGAAGGCGCCGACCAGGATGAGGAATTCACCGACGAAGCCGTTAAGGCCCGGCAGACCCACTGAGCCCAGCATCGCGATCATGAAGAACGTAGCAAGGAATGGTGTCACTCTGGCCAGCCCGCCGAAATCACTGATCAATCTCGTATGGCGCTTCTCATATAACATTCCGACCAGAAGGAACAAGGCGCCCGTTGTCAGGCCGTGATTGACCATCTGGATGACGGAACCCTGGATGGACTCGACCGTAATGGCAAATATGCCGAGCACTACAAAACCCAGATGAGCGACAGAGGAGTATGCAACCAGCTTCTTCAGGTCCTTCTGTACCATCGACACAAAAGCGCCGTAGATGATCCCGACGATGGCGAGAATCGCCATGAGGGGAAGAAATTTAAACGCAGATTCCGGAAAGAGCGGCAGAGAGAAACGGAGAAGTCCGTACGTCCCCATCTTCAGGAGAACACCGGCAAGCAAAACGCTGCCCGCCATGGGCGCCTCCGTATGCGCATCGGGGAGCCACGTGTGCAAGGGGAAGATCGGGACCTTGATGGCAAAGCTGAGCGTAAAAGCGAGGAACATCCAGGTCTGAATGCCGAGCGGAATCGTAGGTGCTATGCTGTACAACTCAACAAGGTTGGTCGTGAAGGTGCCCCCGGGAAGCGTGCTTGCATAGTAACCGAGCCAGATTATCGCCACGAGCATCAGCAGACTGCCCACCATGGTGTAAATGAAAAACTTGACTGCCGCGTACACTCTTCTCTCGTGTCCCCAGATGCCGATGATGAAATACATCGGGACCAGCATCGCTTCCCAGAAGATGTAGAAGAGGAACAGATCCAGAGAACAGAATACCCCGAGCATACCGACTTCCAGCAGGAGGACGAAGAAGTTGAAGCTCTTGACTCTCTTTGATATCGAAGACCACGAGGCAACGAGAGCGATAAGCGTCAGGAAACTTGTCAGGACAATCAGAAGCAGCGAAATCCCGTCTATGCCGAGATGGTAGGCAACATTCAGGCTGTAAATCCACGGCACATATTCCACGAATTGGAACCCCGGTTTCGCCGCGTCAAATGTCAAATACAGCACCACGGTAAGAATGAACGTGATGGCGGCAAAAAGAATCGACAGGCTTTTGACGATCGTTTCATTGCGGACCAGCAACAACAGGACCGCCCCGACGAGCGGTGTAAAAATTATGTATGAAAGAAGATGTGTTTCGAACATTTTGTTGTTCTCAGATTATTTTGCGAAGGCCCCTACGGAAAGGAGCAGGTATCCGACCATTATGATTATTCCGATTACAAATGCCAGCGCATAATTCTGAACGAAGCCCGTCTGTATCTTGCGCAAGGTTCTGCCGATGAACCGGACGGTTTTACCGGTTCCATTCACCGACCCGTCTATCACGATCTCGTCGAATCCGTGCCAGAGGTATCTTTCGCTGACATACGTGAGCGGCTTCACGATTACCGCCTGGTAAATCTCATCTACGTAGTATTTATTGAGAAGAACATCATAGAGATCACCGACGCTCTTTTTCAGCTTCGCCGAGAGCTCCGGCTTCTTCAAGTAAGCAACATATCCCAGATAAACTCCGCTGACGCCGAGCAGCACGGAGATGGCCATCACGATATACTCAGTCGATGCATTCATAAAGAAGATAGTCGGAAGTTTCGCCTGCGCGTTTTCGAAGACCGGCTCCAGGAACTTGTCGAAAGTGTCCCCACCGCCGAGCGCGGCAGGAATCCCTACCCAGCCGCCGATGACGGAGAGCACACCCAGAGCCCACAACGGAATGAGCATCGTCTTCGGTGCATCGTGGACGTGAATATGGTGGACGTCGAACCGCGGCTTGCCTTCGAACGCAAGGATGAAGAGCCTGAAGATATAGAAAGCCGTCAGGAATGCAGTAACGGCGCCGAGAAGCCAGAGTATGAACGAATTTGCAAACGCCCTCCCCAGGATCTCGTCTTTGCTGAAGAAGCCGGCGAAAGGCGGAATCCCCGAGATCGCAAGGCACGCAAGCAGGTACGTCTTGTAAGTCCCCGGCATCAGCGACTTCAGTCCCCCCATGTCTCGCAGGTCCTGTTTCTCGTGGAGTGCATGAATGATTGCGCCGGCACCGAGGAACAGCAGTGCCTTGAAAAACGCGTGCGTCATCAGGTGGAATATTCCGGCTCCGAATGCCCCGACGCCGAGTGCCAGGAACATGTAGCCGAGCTGACTGATAGTCGAATAGGCCAGGACTTTTTTGATGTCGTTCTGGACAAGTGCCATCGTTGCAGCGTAGAAGGCTGTCGCTGCTCCGACTATCGCTACGGTGGTCATTGCAGCCGGGGCGAGCGCGTACAGAACGGAGCTCCGGGCTATCATGTAGACTCCCGCAGTCACCATGGTCGCGGCATGAATTAGCGCCGACACAGGCGTCGGACCCGCCATGGCATCGGGGAGCCAGATATAGAGAGGTATCTGAGCGCTCTTCCCCGTGGCGCCGATGAAGAAAAGTATTGCGATCCACGTTACGGTAGGATCTCCGGTCGCAAAATGTGCGGACGCAGTTCCGAAAATGGAATCGAAGTTGAACGTGCCGAAGTTGGCGAAGACCAGGAACATGCCGATCAGGAAGGCGAAATCGCCGATGCGGTTTACGATGAATGCCTTCATGCCGGCATCGCCGGTCCACGTGATATTAACGCCCTCGAATTTCTTGTCGTACCAGAATCCAATCAGCAAATATGAGCAGAGTCCCACGCCCTCCCAGCCCAGGAACATCAGGAGGTAGTTGTCCGCCAGAATAAGGCTCAGCATTGCAAAGACAAAGAGGTTCATGTATGTGAAGAACCTGAAAAATCCCCTGTCCCCGTGCATGTAGCCGATGGAGTAGATGTGAATCAAGAAGCTGACGCCGGTCACGACGAGAAGCATGACGATGGAAAGCTGATCGACAAGATAAGAGACGCTTACGGAAAGGTTCCCCGCCGCAATCCATTTGTAAACTTCGACGACGTGACTCCTGGCATCGGAGGGCTCCCCGAGCATCCTTACAAAGACGATTATAGCCAGCACAAACGACAATCCGATCGTGCCGCTTCCGATTGCGCCGACGACCTTTTCCCCAAGTTTCTTTTGAATCAGACTTCCGAATATTCCGTTTATAAGGACGCCGATGACAGGCAAAGCAACGATATATACGACTAAATTCTGCATAGTTTATCCTTTGTCGAAGACTCGCCCCTGACCCGCCGGGACCCGTCGAGAGGAAGGTACTTTGGCCCTATCGTCCGTAAACGCCATCAGACCGCCGGTCACCATTTAAGCACATTCACTTCATCGATGTTTACAGTCAGTTTATTTCTGAACAATGCGATGATGATAGCCAGGCCGACGGCGGATTCCGCAGCCGCAACGGCGATAACAAAGAAGACTAATATCTGCCCCGCCGGATCGCCGGAGTAAGCAGAAAAGGCAATCAACGCAAGGTTGGCCGAGTTAAGCATCAATTCTACCGACATGAAAATCACGATGGCGTTACGAAGCGTGAGAACGCCGACTACGCCTATCGTGAAGAGTATCGCGCTCAACCCTATATAATAGCCTAACGGTATCATACTATTTTAGTCTCCATCAGAACCTTCGGTGAACCGCTTCTTCGCCAGGAAGATTGCGCCGACCATTGCAGCGAGAAGAAGGATTGAAGTGATCTCGAACGGGAAAAGATAGTTCCTGTACAAAATCTTTCCGATGGCTCCGACCGTCCCCATCGATTCGGAACCCGGTGCCAAACTCGAAGCCGATACGAAATTCACGACGTAATAAAGAATCTCCGCCAGCAGCACCAGGCCGATCAACGATGCGATAGTCCTTTTCGAATTCAATTTCCATTTGAGAAGCTTATCGTCGCCAAGATTCAACAACATTATCACGAAAAGGAACAGTACCATGATAGCGCCGGCATAAACCGTAATCTGAATGATCGCGATGAACTGGGCACGAAGGAAAAGGTAAAGAATTGCTATTATGAAGAAATTAAAGACTAGATAAAGTACGCTTGTTACAGGGTTCTTGCGGGTTATCACCAGAATGGCAGATACAACGGCCGCTGCAGCAAGGATCAGAAAAACAACCAGTTCAAGATTCAACCGTATACCTCTCCGAAGTTATTTCAGGAACGCAAAAAATATAAAATACGCTGCGTAAACAATCAACGTTGAAAGAACCCCCTGCTGGTACGTTCAATCCAAGCCCGGAGCCCGGTGGTGCGCTGCTTTAAGATTTTTTGCACACAGAGTGCGCTGAAAAAGGCACGGATTCTCACTGATACATCGACTGATAATAATTTGATCCGTGGTAATCTTGTTTTTTCCCGTGTTATCTTTGTGCCAATGTTTCGATTCAAAATAGCCCGCTACCCGGAGCCTCAATTGCTTGACTATTAGGGACAGCCCAAATACATTTCTTCAGGAATGGACATTTGAAATGTCTGCAGAGCAGTCCATAACGGTCGAATTAGCGCACGAATTACATTCTTTTGTATTTCTATACCTAAGAATGTCACTGGCAGACTCACTTTTGCAACAGGAGGAGGGGGAAGTTTTCTCGGAGGAGTCTTATGGAATTTAGCATGGGATCTAACGTTATTCGCAATACAAACGGAGTCATAAAAATAGAAGGCAAGGACCAGATCCTTCTCGAACTGGGCGAGGGCGCACAACTTCTTCTGACGATGGATATCTACGATACGAAGGGAATCCATGTCGCGAAGGTAATCCGGAACAAGTTTGCCTTCGACTACAAGGACAAATATCGTATTACGGCCAAACCCTCTTCCCTGGTGCTCGTCGAAAGGGAGCACAACACGGTCCTCATAGATGCGACCGTACTTGATAAAGAGAAGCTCGAGGTGGTACAAGGGACGTTCTATTCGGTTAAGGGTCACTTGATAGAAATCACCCGAAGATACTGGCGAGTGATGGGGACTACGACCAGCGGAATGACTTTCGACAGCCACAGCGGCGCAATCGTAATCGGGACATAACCTTAACATGCCCGCACTCGCCGGTTAGAATTCGGTCAGTCTCTTCGTTCTCCGCAGCGGTAAGCGTCAAGGATCTCAAATTAAATACTTCGGAGATCGTATGAAGAAGACTCTTATCATTATTGCGGGCATAATCTTCCTGGGTTCGGTCGGCTCACCTGCTCAGATGAAGAGGCCGGCCTTCGGCCCGGAGCTTGAAAAGCTTTAGTTTCTGATCGGACAATTCAATACCAGGACGGAATTAACCATGGGCGACAACGTTTCCACGAGCGGCGGTGTTACGCAGGTCTTCCGGGGGCTCAACTCAATGTCCTTGTTCATTGAATCATCGCAAATCAACGAGATGACGGTGACTTATCAGGGATTCGGAGAGCTCGGATACGACTCCCAAACCAAAGAGTATTTGCTTGAAATGTTCAATAATTTGGGCAGAGGTATACAGTACACCGATGGTTTCTCCGGTGACACACTGACGCTGAGAACCACGACACAAACGCTTCGTCGTCCGCTGGATCAGAAACTCAATCAGTATAAGAGCGGTGAGAATATCCGGCTTGAGGTCCCGAACGATTCCGGCCAGAGCTATGTGCTTACGGTCGATCAAACGACGACGCCCGTCACCGCCCGGGAAACGATCGAAAAACAGAAGTGGCCCCGCATGTACGATAAGGCTGCCCGAACGACACGGGTGCTGCCTGATGAGCTCCGGTTATCTCATCAACTGGTGGATTGGATGTGACCGATTATCTGGCTTCTTATTACGATCTCGAATCTCCTGAGATCGCTTCGGCTACCGATGAGCTTTCCTTATGGGCCGCCCCGTTCGGATTACGGCTCCTCGACACGGTGCGATACAAGCAATCGATGAAAGCACTGGATATCGGATTCGGTTCGGGATTCCCTCTCATTGAACTTTCTATGCGCCTCGGTAAAAGTTCGGAAGTTTACGGAATAGACTTGTGGAAGGCGGGCGTCGCCCGCGCAGAAATGAAGCTGAGAAAGTACGGTCTCACCAATGTCCACATTGTCGAAGGGATGGCCGAGAACCTGCCGTTTGCCGACAACTTCTTCGACCTGATAGTGTCAAACAACGGGCTCAACAACGTCGCTGACATAACAAAGACACTCAGTGAGGTTAGCCGCGTCGCGAAGACCGGGACACAATTCGTTTTCACATTCAACACCGACCGGACTTTCCCGGAATTCTACAGCGCTTACAGGGAGACACTTTATGAGCTTGGGATTCCCGAATTCAACAAACGGCTGCATGAACATATTTTCGAGAAGAGAAAGCCGGTCATATTTTTGGACCGCCTCGTTCGCCAATCCGGCTTCAGCGTGAATACAGTTCGCGATGACATGTTCTATTTGCGCTATGCCGACGGGACCGCCATGCTGAACCATTTCTTCATCAAGCTCGCCTTCCTGGAAAGCTGGAGGAACATAGTGCCGCCGGCACACCGGGAGAGATTGTTTCGCAGGATCGAAGAGCGGCTGAACGATAAGTCGAAGGAATTGGGGGGGCTCAAAATGGAAGTTCCGTTCGTTGTCTTCGATTGCGAAAAGCGCTGAGTGGCGCGAACGAAGGCTCGCATGATCGGCGGGGCTGTAAATGCAAGTGCCCGATCAGGACGATTTCGTATCACCCGGCACCGGCTCGACCGCAACTTCAGCCTTCTGGAATGCCTTCCTCCTTTTCAGATACAGTAATCCACTTCCCACGCCGACAAGACACAGCAGCCCTTCCACAAGAATCATTCTGGCGGTGCCGATCCAGTCCGCCACGAATCCCGTGAAGAGCGCCCCGATGGGGGTGCTTCCCGCAAAGATGACGACGTAG
This sequence comes from Bacteroidota bacterium, assembly GCA_021789755.1. Lineage (GTDB taxonomy): Bacteria > Bacteroidota > Ignavibacteria > Kryptoniales > JAKASW01 > JAKASW01. The sequence continues at coordinate 4,246 of JAJYJD010000064.1, read as the reverse complement.
AGTCCCATTATCCTTCCTCTGAGGCGCATCGGGCTGTTCATTTGAAGCGAGGTATTGGTCGTCGCGATATATGAGATGCTCGCCATTCCAAGCGCGACGAGGAGGAGCACCGTAAGCAAATAATGTCTCGAGAATGAAATCCCGATATCCACAACCGCAAAAACAACCGCGAACGTATATATGAATTTTCTCGTCGGCTTCTGGCGCCCGGCAACAAAGAATGCCCCCATCATCGATCCGATACCGAGGGCAGCCGTCACCACGCCGAACATTTGCGGGCCGCCTTTCAGCACGAACTTGACGAGCAGAGGAAGGATCGTGTTGAAATTGTACCCAAAAGTCCCGACAAAGATAAGCACAATCAAAATCGATGCAATCGCAGGCTCATTGACCGCGAAAGATATTCCCTCTCTCAGCCCTTCCTTCATAGAAGATTGCACTTTCGTGATGAATGTTCTCAGGTCTGCCCTTCTCATCATGAGCAACGCGACAATTATAGCGACGAAGCTCAGGGCGTTCAGCAGGAAACTCGGTGCCACGCCGAGTTCAGCGATTGTGATTCCCGCAGCGGCGGGGCCGACCGTCCTCGCGGCATTGAAGAGAAGTGAATTCAATGCGATCGCGTTTCCGACGTCCTCGTCAGGCACCATCTCGGCCACGAACGCCTGGCGCCCGGGCTGATCGAACGCATTGACGAGGCCTATAAGAAGCGAAAGGACATAAATTTCCCAGAGCGTAATAACCTTTGTCGCGACCAGTATCCACAGCAGGAAAGCCTGCACAGCGGACACGCTTTGTGTCGCCAGGATGATATTAAGTTTCGGCCATCTGTCAATAAAGACACCCGCAAAAAGTGAGAGAATCAATATCGGAAGGAATTGCAGCGCCGTCGCGGTGCCGAGCGCGACAGGAGAGCCGGTCATCGTGACTACCAGCCACGCCAGCGCCACGTTCTGCATCCACGTGCCGGTGACCGAAATCAGCTGCGCAATCCAGTACAGGCGATAGTTGTAATACCTGAGCGATCGGAAATTTCTGTCGAGGATCGTCTTCAGCCGAAGTAACGCTTCATTCCGAAAATTCAAAGTAAGTCCCAAATTTCAAAACAGTCCAGTAAATAATAACTTTGTCTCAGAATGTGCGAAGCAACTGCAGGAGTGTAATAAGAAAGCCCGGCGCCGGAAGATAGTTCAGTCAACGGATCAACAATTCAGAGCCACAAATGTATCAATTTTGCCGTTTGCGGGCCGACAGCTCTCTCATATCTGACGAATGCCCGGGATAGACTTTTGCGTTCGGGTCGATGAAATTCTTGGCGAAATTCACGGCAGTTGCCACTTCACCGAAGCCGGTACTTATTAGTTTAAGTTTGCCGGGATGACTCGCAACGTCTCCCGCGGCAAATATGCCCTTAATATTGGTCTCCATCCGGTAATTTACTTTAATGCCTCCCTTATCCAGATCCAGCCCCCACTCCTTTATCGGGCCGAGGTCGGCATGAAAACCGATGTTGAGCAACACGCAGTCGACATCGAGCGTTGTCTCCTCAAGACTCCTGTTATCGAAAACCACAGCCTCCTCAGGCCGGCCGTTACCGCGCACCGACTTCAACTCGTGGAAAGTCATGACCCTGACGGAGGAATTCATCAATTCCCTCACGTTTTCTTCATGGGCCCGAAACTGATCCCTGCGATGAATCAGCGTGATACTCCGCGCAATGTCGAGAAGATTAAGAGACCAATCCACCGCCGAGTCTCCTCCGCCGACTATGAGAATCGACTTGTCATGGAAGATCTTCTTTTCTTTGACGAAATAGTAGACACCATTTCCCTCAAATTCACGGACGCCGGGCGCGTCAAGTCTCTTCGGTTTGAAAGCACCGATGCCGGCAGTCAACACCAGCGTCTTCGTAAGATGGACAGAGCCTTTGTCTGTACAAATCTCGAAGCTTCTCGTACCGGTTTCATCGTGGATTTTCACGGAAGTGACCTTCTCAGCGAGACAGACTGTGGGTTCAAATGTCATCGCCTGCCCGATCAGGCTTTTTGCGAGATCCTTCGCGAGTATTTTCTGGAAACCGCCCACGTCGTATACCCATTTCTCAGGATAGAGCGTGACGAGTTGTCCGCCGAGCTCAGGTAGTGAGTCGAGAATTTTCGTCTTCATGCCCCGCATCCCCGCATAGAAAGCGCCGTAGAGACCTGCCGGGCCGCTACCGATGATGGTTATGTCGAACAATTCGGCAGACATGAGCAGCTCATTTGGGGTTTGTGGGCCGGAGATCTATTTCGCTCATCATTGCAGTGACAGGAAGACTCGCCGCCAACACTGCGGCATCAGCGACATCCTGCGGCTTCAGCATCTTGTCCGCATTCGGCCTGTGGCCGGAGCCGAAATCCGTATCAACCGACCCGGGGCATATCGTGACCACCCTGACATTGTATTTCCGGACCTCCAGCATCAGGCTCTTTGCGAAACCGAGCATCGCCCACTTTGTCGCGGCGTAGGCAGCTCCGTTCTCCACAGCATTCTTCCCGGCCAGAGACGCGATATTGATGATCACTCCGCCGTTCTGCTCGATCATATACGGAAGAACTCCGCGTGTCGCGATGAAAGTACCGCGCATGTTGACGTTGAAAAGCGAATCGAACTCGTCGGTCTTCATTTCTACAACCGGTTTGAAGATTCCGAACCCGGCATTGTTGACAAGTATGTCGATTCTTCCGAACGCGTCGTGCGCAGTTTTCACAGATCTAACCACGTCAGATTCCATTGCCATATCCCCTGCGACTGAGAATACCTCCGCCCCGTTTGCCTTCAGCTCGTCCTTCAAAGCATCTAGCCGAGAGGCGTCACGTGCGAAGAGAACCAGTTTGGCGCCTTCGGCGGCAAAACGGGTCGCGATGGCTTTGCCTATGCCCCGGCTGCCTCCGGTTATGACGGCAACTTTGCCCTGAAGTCTCAATCCGTCAGCTCCCGTGCCGTATCAGGTTCAGGAATTCTTCCCTGGTCTTCACATCTTCATGAAACTCGCCGAGCATTGCGCTGGTGGTAGCGACGGTATTCTGTTTCTCCACGCCGCGCATCATCATGCAGAGGTGCTGGCCTTCGACAACAACGCCGACTCCGTACGGTTCAAGATAGGTGTAAAGTGTCTCCGCGATTTGCTCCGTCATCCGTTCCTGCACCTGCAATCGTCGTGCAAACACTTCGACTATCCGCGGCATCTTGCTCAACCCGACGATCTTTCCGTTCGGGATGTACGCAATATGAACTTTGCCGAAGAAAGGAAGAAGGTGATGTTCGCACAGGCTGTAAAAATCGATGTCTTTAACGATGACGATCTGGTTATATTTTTCCTTGAACACGGCGTTGTTCATCACCGTTTCAACATCCTGCTTATAACCTTTAGTCAGAAATTCATAGGCTCTTGCCACACGATAAGGAGTCTTGAGCAGGCCTTCTCTCTCCGGGTCTTCCCCGAGCTTTGCGAGGAACTCCCGCACAAGATCCTCCAGCTCCATTTCAACCTTCACTTCACTCATTGAATTCTCCTGTTCCGATACTAAGATAGCAGATCAGAGTTCGGCAATCACTTCTTCGTAGTGGCCGTCGACTTTTACTTTTGGAAAGACCTTCTTGATTTTGCCGTTTTCATCTATGACAAACGTGGTTCTTTCAACGCCCATGTATTTTCTTCCGTACAGAGACTTTTCCTTCCATACGTGATATGCGTTGACAACCTTCTTGTCCTCGTCGCTCAACAACGGGAAATTCAAATGGAACTTCTCCTTGAATTTCTTGTGTGACTCGACCGAGTCGGGGCTGACGCCAAGTACAATTGCGCCTTTCTTTTGAATTTCCTTGAACCCATCCCTGAACGAGCATGCCTCCTTGGTGCAGCCGGGCGTATCGTCCTTCGGATAGAAATAGAGGACTACTTTCCTGCCTTGAAGAGCCGACAGCTTCACGGCTGCGCCGCTGTCGTCGATCAGGTTGAAATCCGGCGCTTTCTTTCCATCGGTCAGAGAGCCGCCTCCGGATTCTGCGTTCGATTTTGAAGTCTTAGCCATTTCCCTCCTCCTTAAAATTGATTCTGCATGTACACAATAGTGTTTTGCTCAATAAACAAAAAAGAGGCCCGCCCCTCTAAGCGCGAGCCGTTTTCAATGCCGAAGTGCAATTGTAATTACTTGATGGACTCGACAGCTTTCAGTACTTCACCGTAGTTCGGTTCCACGCCGGG
>JAJYJD010000355.1 GCA_021789755.1 Bacteroidota bacterium | reverse complement strand
TACGACATCAACCCATTAATGATGTCACTGCGCGGGGTGCCGATGCCGTTGTTCTACTTGAATTTCATGAGAAAACGGAAAAAGAGCAGGAACCTAATCATCTACGCCGGGGGAGTCAGGAAGTCGGCGCGTCATTCGGAAGTGACCAGGCTTCTCTTCGATGCGCTTTGCAGAATCTCGCTCGGCTTCGATTCACTTGAAACGACATGGATGTATGACGATAACTCGCCTGCGGTCCGAATTGCGGAGACACTCGGGCTTATTCGTGACAGAACCTTCTGGATTCTCAGCAAGCGGCTCGAATAAGACAATAAACATTTTACAATATTCCTGAAAATCTTTGACAGGATGGGTGCGGGTAATCCCAATATTATGTCACCACATAACATGAGGAACCATCATGCAACCGGATCCGTCTGATTACGGCCTTACACTCGACAGGGATGAATGCCTCCTGATGGACGGCGTGAAGCTGACAGATGTGGCGAAAGAATTCGGCACGCCGGTGCACGTGGTGAACGGACAACGATTGGTGAGAGATGCGCAAAAGTTTGCCGACGAGGCAAAGAATTCTTATCCAGGACCCGTCTCTGTGCACTTTGCTTTCAAGTCCAATTCCGTGCCGGGGATAGTGGAGCTGATCCGTGGGGCGGGATTAAAGGCCGAGGTTATGAGCGAATATGAGTTGACACTCGCGCTCAGACTCGGTTATGAGCCGAAAGAAATCATCGTCAACGGCCCGTGCAAAACTCGCGAGTTCCTGGCGCGATGTGTTCAATCCGCCGTCAGGTTCATCATTGTCGACTCTGCAGAAGAGCTCATACGAATAGACGGAATCAGCAGAGAAATCAGAAAGAGGACAAATATCCTTCTGCGCGTGAATCCAGGTTTCAGGCCTGGAAGAATAAATCGCGGCTCCATCGCGGCAAGCAGAAAAACCAGCCCGTTCGGCGTGGACCTTGTCGGCGGAGAAGTTGAAGAGGCATTGGACTTGGTAGCGGACTTCAGATATGTCGACTTCCACGGCTTCCACATCCATATCGGGACAGGAATAAGGAGAAGCGGCGACCACGCGCGCGCGCTGAGTTGCCTGTCATACCTTCACGGGTTGGCCCGGAGAAAAGGGTTTGAGTTGAAAGTCCTGGATATCGGCGGGGGCTTTCCTTCGCCCACCTCGCGCGAGATGACCGACTCCGAAATGTTGCTGTATCAATCCTTCGGAATCCTTCCGCGTTTCGGGAAGTCGAGCGGTCCGCTGACTGAATATTTCAGGAAAATTGCCGAGGCAGTCAGGATCGGCATCGGAGCCGGCGTAATTCCGGAGTTGATTTTCGAGCCCGGCAGGTCGATCACGAGCCAGAACCAGGTCCTCCTCCTGCGGGTCCACTACGTGAAGCACAGAGCGGGCAAACGAACATGGCTCATCACTGACGGCGGACTCGGGACGGTCACGATGCCGACGTTCTACGAATATCATGAGATATTTCCTTGCAGCGGCGCGACGCGTCAGCGAAAACAGCTTGTGAACATAATAGGACCGGCGTGTTTCTCGGGCGACGTCGTCTATAAAAACAAACGGATGCCGGATATCATGCCCGGTGAAGTGCTTGCGGTAATGGACAGCGGCGCCTACTTCACCGCGCTTGAATCGTCGTTCGGATTCTACAGACCTGCGATAGTTGCCATAGACGGCGGGAGGACAAGACTCCTCCGCAGAAGCGAGACATTCGACGACTCAGTATCGAGAGATTTCATGGAAAGAAATGACTACAAGGGAGGTAATGGAAATGAAATTCGCGGTAGTAAAAGACGGAACAGACCGTTTGCGGGATTCAATCGCAGCCGAAGTCATACGCAAATTCATCGAAAATGGCGCGGAATTATCGGATGACCTGTCGGAGGTCAGTTTCGTTCTTAACCTTGCAGACGCCGACTGCACAAAGCCCTTCCACCGGAAGTCGAAGGATATTTTTGTCATCACGATAGCGAGCGCGCCTGATCTCAACGGACAGCTCCGCGCTCTCTGTTACACGACTCTCATCCGTTCACTCTCCAATCTCTGCATATGCGCGGTGGCTGCCGACGGATTCCGGCGAGAGGGAACCGGTGGAATACCGGAATGCTACTTCACAACACCCGAAGCCGGCTATTACCATTATGCGTTCGATCCTGACCGGGTTTACAAAAGCATCCTCCCTATAGCTTCGGCACATTTTGCTTCGGAAAACATAATGACGACAGATCTTCCGGAACAATACCGGCAATCTTCACCGGTGGTAGATGAGATAAAGAAATACGCGGCGGAGCTGAACAATCTCGGTGTTCTCCCCGCGCCCTTCCCGCTCCGAGAGCTGCTGCCTTCGGAAGACATGGAACACCTGTACAGACTTTTCGGGATGACCGGCCTGAGTTACGGCAACATGAGCGCCAGAGAAACGATCCCGGAGCTCGGGAGCTACACCTACTGGATGACGGGCAGAGGCGTGAACAAATCTGCCCTGTCAAAAGTGGGAAAAGATATACTTCTGGTGAAGGACTTCGATTTCGAAAGAGGAGCTGCGATTGTCTCCGTTCCGCCGGGCTACGACCCGAAAGCCAGAGTTTCGGTGGACGCCGTCGAGCATGCGATGATCTACAAGACTTTTCCGGAGGTGGGCGCAATCGTTCATGTCCACGCCTGGATGAAGGATATCGTGTGCACGCGCCAGAATTTTCCATGCGGGACCGTGGAGATAGCAAAGGAAGTCGCAGCGCTACTTTCGATGACGGGTACTCCCGCGCGAACGGTTGTCGGCCTCAAGAACCATGGCATAACGGTCACCGGGGAATCTTTGCAGGACATTTTCGGCAGACTTCGTGCCGGAATCTTGACCGAGGTTCCCGCTTTTGCGTAACTGGCGAATGACTCCGGCAATGAAATACTCAATCATGTCTCTCCGCAAGCAGCCGTTCAGAACGGCATTTACGATCGGTGCGGGTGCACTCTGTTCCATGCTCATATTATTTCTGCTTTCGGTCTACAACGG
>JAJYJD010000063.1 GCA_021789755.1 Bacteroidota bacterium | reverse complement strand
TCGATTTACGAAGCTCTTCTGAATTGGGAGAATTGAATATGAAGTTGCTCCGGTAAATCATCAGCAATTTGACCCCGTCGTCGCCGACAAGCATGTTTGGATTCCACGTCTCTTCGGAGTCATCCGTTCGCTTCCCATTTGCAAACTGCGGAAGTTCCCGGTCACTCAGCTTTCCGTACCCTGCGAATCCCTTGAGAGCGTTCAGCGCCAGGACGGCGTACGCGTTTCTCGTCCCGTTGGAAGAATGCAGAATGGATTCGTCGAAATAGGCCACGGGCGCGGCGGCATTCGCGAATTTGCGCGCATTCTCTATAATATCTTTGGATTCCACACCGGTCCTGGTTTCCACATCTGCCGGAGAATACCGGGCCAGCACAAGTTTCTTGAATTCATCGAAGTCTTTGAACTCACGCCTCACAAAATCCTTGTCATAAGTCCCGTCTGCCAAAATCACATTAGCAAGCCCGAGAGCCACATCTTCGTAAAATTCCGGCAGGACAGGAAGCCAATGGTTTGCCTTGTAGGCGCTCGGCGTCAGCTTGGGCGAGAAAGTCACGAACTCATTGCGCTTCGCCTTGAAATCGTTTATTGCACGCGAGAAGTACGATGGGCTTTCCGATATCTCAGTCAGCTGAGAGCCGAAATTGATAATGAAGTCGCAGCTTCCAAAATCGATGAAGTCGGGATGATCGCTCGCTGCGGAAGCGTACGGCGACACGGAGTCAGAAGCGAATTCTTCGATCGAGACTTTGTCCGAGTTCAGCCCCGACATGAACTGCGTGATGAGATCTGCCATGAAAGCCGATTCAGTCTGAGCGATAAAAGCAGCCGTGCCTTTGCCGTTGCTCAGAAGCGCGTTCGACAGCAGCCTGTAGGCTTCCACATACGATATTTCCTGAAACTTGCCGTTGACTTTCTTCATCGGTGAAACGAGACGGTCGGGATGATACAGGCTCTCGACGGAGGTCAATCCAATGGGACAAATTCCTCCGTTGTTGACGGGTGCCAGAGGATTCCCGAAGGCCTGGATCGGCATGTTGTCAATCAACCGGATGCGAAGACCGCACTTGCCGGGACAGCGCGCGCAGGTGGTAATCTTCCAGGTTTCGATGCGCGGGCCTTTGTAGAGAATCGGGACCAGCGCACCGGGAATCTTTATCAGCGCCTCGCCGACCCCGCCAACCGCGAAGCCGATCAGCGATCCGCCCAGAAGTTTTACAAAGTCTCGTCTGTTTATTTCCATAGATAATTGTCTCCGTAGCCATCAAGCCTCGAACGCCGATCTCCAAATGCCGGTCCGCCGTTTCCCGGCGGGCTCTTGTACCTGCGGGAAAAATCACTGCCTGCTGAGACATAGCCGACAAGGGAATGATGCGTTTTTATCTTTAGCTCATTGAAACTTTGTTTTTGTTTGGAGCTTGTCATTTGAAAGTTGGTCTTTCTTTATCTGTGGCAATGCGAGCAGTCCGTGGTGACATTATGCTGTATATGACAATCCAGGCAGTTCTGCATCTTTATCTGCAGGAATTGCTTCGTCGGCGGAGAAGTCAGCGCCGCCATGTTTCCGTGGCAGAGCTTGCAATCCAGCTTGCCTATTCCGACGTGCCTGCGGTGTGAGAAATACACGTAGTCCGGGACATGATAAATAGAGTACCACGGTATCTGCTTATGCTGACTTACGTACTGGTACACGAGTAATTCCTGGGGTGTCTTTTTCATCGGCGTGCTATGACAGGCGCCGCACACCTCGATGTTCGGTATACTCGCACGCGCACCCATCATCACCCGCTGGTGACAGGCCATGCAGGGGATTTTGTATTTACCGGCGTGAAGAGCGTGGCTGAAATCTATCGGCTGGGTAACCTTCTCTTCTCTGTCGACAGCCGTGTTGACCACGATGATGCCGGCCGCGAAACCAACCAATGCCGCGAAAAGTATCAGGATTTTTTTCATGAGATGTCGGTTAGCTGAAATCCTGCGAAGGTTTCGAACCTTCGCAGGATTGATATGAATGATTGATTATTCAATAGTTCTCAGGAACTCGAGTACTGCGCGTGCCTGGTCCTTCGTAAGCTGTTGATCAGGCATCTTCGGGACATTGGGGAATTGCTCCATCAGGGCTTTGATGGTCGCATCCTTTTTCTGCATCTCGGCAGTGTTCAGCAGGTAGTTCATAATGAAGGCCGGCGTCTCCTTCTTTGCGACGCCGCGAAGAGGCGGAGCCAGTTTTGTCTCGTCAACATCGTGACACAGGTAGCATTTGGAATAGAAGATTGAATTGCCCTGGTCGACAAGGTCCTGGTCAATCTTTCCAAGCTTCACGGACTTTATCGGCCCGATACCATTATCCACCGTTTCCTTCTTGCCCTGCGGCACGAAGGCCATCATGAAGAGAACCGTAACCGACAAAAGAAGAGTCGAGAATATTGTCTTTTCCATTTTTTTCCCTTTTTAAAATGCGAACCATGTTAGCAGGTACAGCGTGTTGTTATCGGAAGCGTTCCTTCCGGAGCCGTCGTAGTTTGTGGATCCTCCGTTGAATTTGGAATAAGCCACATACTGTAGTGTTATCTGCGTGTTGAGCCAGGGTATGTACGACAGCTGTGCCGTTAAGCCGCTGCTGTTCGGCGAGCCGTTCGCGCTGCCCGTGACGGCGCCCGGGGCATAGAGAACCGCGTCGCTTGTGCCCGTTGTCGTGAAATAGCCGAGTGCAACGGCAAACGGCGCTGAGAAGTTGTAGTTTGCATCGATCTTGAAATTGTTGAGTGTCAGGCTGTTCGAAGCCGAGCCGCCCGCGGCGTATGTCGCATCGAGATTTTGTTTTTCGGTTATGTAGCTTGCGTGTGCGACGAGCTCTCCGCCGCCGAGGGCCTTCTCGTATTGAGCGTCAAAGCCGAGATCGGTGTAACTGTCATTTGGTCCTGATATTCCAGTCGGGAACAAGCTTGTGGATAGCCCGAACGTCCCGACTTCGAGATACTGTGTGCCCCAGTCGTGCTGCAGGGCAATGCGCCAATAAGGCGAGACACCTTTTATGTTATCCGACCAGGTGTTGTCCGCCGGATATGAGACACCTTGAATCGCAGAGTGATACCCGCTTACGCCGGCATAAACAAGGTTGTCATAAAGCGCGTATGCACCGAGCCCGAGCACGTTCCCGGAGAATGTTCCGGCGAGGATAGGACTCCAGCTCGGCCCCGGCGCCGACGCGGAGGCGACGTAAGGAAATCCCCAGGCAGGGGTCGTGTTCCATACATCCTCCATAGACGGGTTGTTGTTCAGAGTTATGCCGTACAGAAGGTCTTTTCCTGCGACCATCGTGTGGTCTGCGTACCTGAACTCTGCCATATCCATCCCGATCGTTCCGGCTGACGGATCGTATGTGAGCTGAATGTACGAACCGAGTTTCGGCGTGATTTCACCCGACAGGAAGAAGCTCAGCTGCTGAGGGAATTGTGTAGCGCTTGCCTCAGCGCCGGGTGTGGCCTTGCTTACGTCACTGAACGAAGTCATGACCATCGCAGACAACGGGAAACTGCTGAGTATTTGCATATCCTTGCTCCCGTCATGAGCAGATACCAAAGTGGGACTGCCTACCATGGTGTATCCGTTCAGCTTAAACAATCTACCGAACGGCGTCAGCTGCGGGAAATTGTAGTGGCAGGAGCTGCACGCCAGTCCCGTCTGACGCGCATAGCTTGGAATGCAGTAGGCGTTTGAACTCGAAAGCATCATGACGGCACCAGCCAATACCACCATGAGCGAAATCTTCCGCCCGATTCTCCGCAACGAATTATTTGTGTCCATTAGAATACTTTGCATATTTGCCTCCGGCATGTTTTTTATGATTCTGAGTAGAAACTTCAACTCTTTGTCTCCTGCTAATCTTTATGATGCAGACAGCTCCGCACAGCCTGCTGAAGCTCTTTCAGTTCCAACGGTTTCAGGAAGAGATAATCGGCGCCGTACGATTTCAGCTCCGCCTCGCTCACCGTATCGGGATAACCCGTGATCACGATGATCGGAGTATTGGGCTGAAGCCTTTTCGCATGAATTATGAAAGTGACGCCGGATTCCATATTCAATCTCAGATCCGTTATGAGAAGGTCGAATTCTTCCTTCTCCATTTCTTGAAGCGCTTCCTTCGGCGCAGGAACAGCCGCCATGGCACACCCTTCACCCTTCAGGAAATCCTGAAATGCAAGGAGAATGTTTTTGTCGTCGTCCAGAACCAAGACCTTGGGCATGTGTGTCATCTGAATGCAGCTTTCGGCCTTAGAAGGTCAAAAGGCGTGCCGCCGGCCATGCGACGGTTTAGGCCTATCCTGGAAGATTTTGAGCGGGTATGAAGATGAATTTAACCTGGAGTGACAAGCGACGCTTGTCAGGTGTAAAGCTAAAGTGGCAGGCTTCTAAACCCTGAGATTGTTTTGGACCTTCGCTAGCTCAGGCGTTACTATGCTACGCCCATCGTGACCGCGGGATATATGAGAGGGAGGAGAATTCTGAAACTAGTTCCGGCGCCGGGCCTGCTTTCCGCGGTTATTATTCCGCCGTGCCCGTTTACGACGCGCTTCGCCATCGAGAGACCCAACCCGGTTCCGTTTGATTTTGTCGTGAAGAATGGATCGAATATTTTTGCGATATTCCCCTTTTCAATCCCCGGGCCGGTATCGCTTATTTCAACGAGAACGCATTCGGTCCCTTTCTTGAGAACAATCTCTTCAAGGTCTGCCTGCTGTTCCGGAAGCGAATCGGCCAATTCGACGTATGCAAAATCTCTCAGAGTCTTCCCCAGCCTGCTGTTTCTCGAGCTGACGAAAATCCGGGATTCACCCTGAGTCCGTCTGGTGCCGGTCGGCACCGGGAAGTCGCGGCCTTCTATGGCCTGAACTGCATTCAGTATGATGTTAACCAATGCCTCTCTTAGATGAACGACGTCAAGCGACAAGTCAGGCAGCGACGGGTCCAGTTTTCTTTCCAGGCTGACGCCGGCCTTGTCCGCTCTCATTCTTACAAAGGCGATGCTCTCGTCGATGACCTTGTTGACGGAAGCCTTTTTGAAATCCATCTTGGTTGGTTTAGCGAACCCGAGTAATTCCGAGACTGTAGATTCCATACGGTAAGCAGAATTCAATGCCACCGTCAAAGATTCCTTTTTTGAATTGTCCAGATCCTGAGATTCGCTGAACAGTTGGAGTATCATCTTGATCGAGGTCAGCGAATTCCTGAATTCGTGTGCGATGAAGGCCGCCAGTTCTCCCATCGTGGCCAGCTTTTCGGTCTTGACCAGATGCTGCTCGAGACGTTTTCGATTCGTAACGTCGGTGACTATTTCAAGGACCGCGTCGACCCTCCCGTCCTTTTCCATCGGGACCGCGAAGTGTTCGATATACCTGTCCGTCCCGTCCGGATTCACAACCTGATCGAGGTGTCCTTCGACCTCCCCGGATTGGATCACATTCTGGCTCATGCATGTCTGGCAGAATCCTGCGCCGCAGAAGAAATCCCGGCAGTTCTTCCCGATTACTTCCTCCGGCTGGTACCCCGTCACCTTCGAGAAAGCCGCGCTGACAGTCTGAATTTTGAGTGTCCTATCAAGGACGAGGAGTGCGCTCGGAACATTATCGAGTATCGTCTGGAGTTTGGATTTTTCTTCGGATAGCTCTTTAGTCCGCTCCGCGACAGTCCTCTCCAGGCTCGCCCGGTGGTTCTGCAGCTCCTTGTCCCTTATCATCAGGGACTCTGCCATCGTATTGAACTGGTCGGCAAGCTTCTCAATCTCGTCTCGAGTATCGATTTTCAGCCGGTGGCCGTAGTTGCCTCCGGAGATGATCGCCGCCCCTTTTCTCATTTCTCCTATCGGTTTCGTAAACTGCCGGGTAGCGAGGAGGCTGAGCGTCACGGACAAAATCAGAAAACCGATGATGGCCGCTCCGAAAGCAAAGGTAGCAGAGTATACCGGAGCCATCAGGACTTCTTTTGGAATTGCCTCGACCACGAAGATCGGAATGGAAAATCCCCAATCCGGGCTTTGTCCGGCCTTGCGAATTGTAACCGGGAATAGCGGTGAATAAGATACCACCTGCTTTATCCCGGCAGTGATGATCCCCGTTTTGCCCGAGAGCAATTCCGATGAAACAGCCGGGGGATAATCATTGGAAATATTATCTTTCGCCAGCACAAAGAGCTTGTTGCGGTTCCGCCTGATTTGCGAGTCGTACAAAAAATGGCCGTCGCCGCTGACGAGGAGAACTCTTCGTTCGTATTTGTGAACGGAGTCCGATTCCATGATCTGGAAGAATTCCGACGCGTAAATGTCTGCCACCAGTATTCCGGCTCGTTTTGTTCCGGCAAAAAGGGGCGTCGCAAAACTCACCACCGCAACGCGTCTTCCGTTTTCTCCCATGACTTCAGCCGGAGAAAATGCGGACTGGCCTTCCTTCAGCGAGTCGGTAAGAAGAACGTAGTAGTATTCCTTGATACGGCTGAGCGCCTTTGCGGGAGAAACCGCGAAGCGGTCGTGATAGAAATTGCCGGAAGTGGATCCGACCCTCATGATCTCGGAGCCGGTCCGGTCTAACAGTCTGATCCTATAGTAAATTTTCTTTGTCCCGACAAAATCAAGAAGTTCATGTTCCAGCGGGACGTTTCTACCGGAAGTTTCGCCGGCTACAAGTTGCTCGTCGACCTGCCGGAACGGAGATGAGTTCGACAGGAACCTCAAGTCCGTTTCCACACCTCCCAGAAAATCACCCGCGCGCTGTCGCAACATCTGGACATCGGAGTTGAGATCACGGGTAGCCGTGTTGACAAGATTGCCGGCAGTGGACCAGATCGCAAATATTCCGACCACCGCGATCGGAATTACGGAGAGGCCGGTGAACGCCACGATCAGCTTCGTCCTGATTGAAAGCCATGGGAAAAGGCGATTGAGGTTAATCAATGCGATCCCCGGAGTTTGTTGCGAAAATCATTTGCGTCGATCCCGTGCTTGGAGACAAGCCTCTGAAAGTTTTGGCGTGTCATCCCGGAGGACCGTGCGGCGGCGACTACGTTTCCCTGAGATTTCTTAAGAGCTTCTGTGACGAAAGACTTCTCGAAGTTGTCAATTGCCAGTTTTCTCCCCTCCGCAAAGATGCCGCTTTCGCTCCCCGCTTCGTGGCCCGATTGCTGGTTCGGAGCTTCTCCAAGGGCGCGGGAAGTAATCACCTCCTGCTTCGCCATGATCACCGCACGAGCCACGATGTTCTCAAGCTCGCGCACATTTCCGGGGTAAGGAAGTACTGCAAGCATTTTGAGCGCGTCGTCCGAAAAGCCGGTAATCTTCTTTTTGAAGCGCTCCGAATACTTCGCGAGGAAATAGTCTGCGAGAATCGGGATGTCTTCCTTTCGCTCGCGAAGCGGCGGGAGGCTGATAACAATGACGTTAAGCCGGTAGAACAGGTCCTTCCTGAAGTTTCCTCGCTTGACCTCTTCCTCTATGTCTTTGTTTGTGGCGGCAATGAACCGCGCGTTGACTTCCAGAGTCTCGTTTGAGCCGAGCCGCTCGAACTGGCGTTCCTGGAGCACCCTCAATAATTTTTGCTGGAGCATTTGAGAAAGATCGCCGATCTCATCAAGGAATATCGTGCCGTGTTTAGCTGCTTCGAACTTTCCGAGTTTTCGGTCATCGGCTCCGGTGAAGGCGCCTTTCTCGTAACCGAAGAGTTCGGATTCGAGAAGGGTTTCGGGAACCGCGGTGCAATTCACTGCGACAAAAGGCTGGTCCGTGTCTGCTCCGAAGCTGTGGATTGCCCTGGCCACGAGCTCTTTTCCCGTGCCGCTCTCGCCCAACAGCAGTACCGGAGTCAGGTTAGGCGTGGTCGACACCGAGCCTATCAACTTATAAATATTCTGCATCTGCGCGCTTTTCCCGACAAGCTCATATCTGTCTGTGAATTCGGCCTTGAGCGCATCCGTGGAATTCTTCGCACGATCGATTCCCTCAATCCTCGCGATAGCTTCGGCTGTTACCTTCCTCACCTGCTGGATGTCAAGCGGCTTCGTGAGATAGTCGAAGGCGCCGAACTGCATCGCCCGAACCGCGGTCTCGACTGTGCCGTATCCGGTGACCATTATGACGGGAAGCGTCGGATGAGTCTTCTTGATTTCCCGTAACGTGTCCAGGCCGTTCATCCCGGGCATGTTGATGTCCATGATTACGAGCGTCGGTTTTTCCGAAGGGAGTATCTCAAGCCCCTTAAACGCGTCGCGGGCTTCTGCGACGGCGTAGCCATCTTTGAGAAAGAGTTGTCTCAGCGCGTAGACGATGCCTTCATCGTCGTCTATGATCAATATTTTGTGCTTCTCAATATCCATAACTCTCGATTAATCTATCGGATGTGACGATCTTCTGCACGCTCCATACCGTCGATAAACAAGTTATTTGCGGAAGGCTAGTGAATCAAGAACCGCCGGCTTGGGGTAGAGGGCTTTTTTGAATCGCAATATAAGCACGCAGATAATACGGGAAAAAACAAGATAACTGCTGATCAGATTATTATTAATCGATGTATTAGCGAGAATCCGTGCCTTTTTCAGTGTACTCTGTGGGCAAAAATCTTAAAGTAGCCCACCACTCAGCCTGGAGGCTTCTGGCAGGAAGTCCGAAAGGAGTTATTCTAGAAGCTTGGCGGAAAAGCCACTCCAACAGGGATAATATGGATCATTACTAATTGCCACGCATCAAAAGGATAATAAAATCAGTGAGAATCCGTAACTTCAGTGTTTTCCGTGTTCAATGTTTTTCTTTTTCCTGCCACCGATCCACTTTTCGGACGGATGTCTAGCAAGATCCCTGAAGGCTTGAGCCAAACGTTGGCTTGTTTCATGTGGCAGCCAAATCATGAGCAGATGCGTTCCGCCTCGGATAAAACAGCGGTTTCCGGGTCAGACGATTTCTCCACCAGGTCCTGCGTCTTTCGTAATTCGTCCGGATCCTTTTTCACCCAATGAGATCCGTCGGCTCCGTCTTCGATCCAGCTCTCCAATTCCTGGAAAGGAGGAGAACTTCCCCTCAGGTTTTTCGATCGACGATTTATATCATGCATGTTGAAATATTCCCTTCTAGTCAGAATGCCTTTGAAATTCCCGCTTCATTTCATTCGCAAATGCCGCCGCCTGTCGCTCATCGCTGAACCAATCGGACGAGACCCTTTTCTTGAACCACAAGAATTTGATCCAGCGCCTCACAATCCAGGAAGCCGGATCAGATTCATGATGAATTAATTCAATGAAGCACTCTCTCGCATTCGATATGATCACAGTGTTCGGCATTCCTTTATCGCAACCAGTCTTTGAGGGCAAGCGCCATTTTCTCATGTCGTCCGAGGAGCCCTGTAACAAAACCGGCAGTGCCGGCATCGATATGTTCGCGGGGCGCGGTGGAACCGTCATTTCTCAACGCGTCGATTATGGATTCGTGGTCGTCGAGTAAAGCCTCGATTATTTGATTCTGTTTGGTGAACCTCTCGTTGTGTCTGCTCAGCCTGGTAATCGGCAGGAAGTCCGCCAGGATGGAAGGCGGCAGAACTCCGGACGTACGCATCCTTGTCCCCAGATCAGCCACGATTGTATCCATGGACTCATACTGCACTTTGAATAATTTGCGCAACTCGATCAGGTTGCGTCCGTGCACGTTGCGGTGTGCATCACGCGTTCTCATGGAAAGAACGAATTCGTCTGCCAGTAATCTGTCAAGACTTTCCCCATCCTTCCCACGTTTCATGCCTGTGCGTTCTATTTTTGCTCCCATTTGCAGAGATATTTCGTTTACGGTATTTACTCTTAACTCATGTTGGCGGGTGGTGCATCAATTATCCCGCCTGACGACCGAGACTCATGCCCTGCCTGGGCAATGTGCGTAACACGCGTTCCATGAAGTTGGCTGCGGTGCGTCGGCCGAAATGCCTGATCAATCGTTTTGCAAGGTCAGGACAGGGGAAGATTCTTGCCTCCGAACATGGCCCTTTCTTTCCTCCAAAGGTAGAATCTGAAGCGCAGAAATCGCCATCTCCTGAAATCATATAGCCTGTGGATATTCAGCCAGGATACCCCGACAAGTTCTTTGTATTTAGCCGGGTTTCCGGAAATCAATTCGTCCAGAGATTTCCCCCACAGTCGCTTCCATTTTACTTTGATCCGTTCCCAATTCATATTGTACTTTCCTTCTTGCTGCTTAGTCGTGTACACCGGTGCGTGTCCGGATTGAACGGTCCTCCTCCCCGCGAAAATTTTGAATCGATGAGGATTCCGGAAGTGCGGTCAGTTGCCGACCACAGAAATACTTCCGACAACCGTTTCGAGTGTACCGTCGGTATATTTATAATTTCTTACTTCCAGTCGATTGTGCAGTGTCAGCTTCTTCATAATATTCCGGACGTGAGCCCTGACGGAATGGGTGGGGGTATGGAGTTTCTCCCCTATTTCCTTATCGCTCAAGCCATTGCCGAGGAGTCCGAAGATCATTTTTTCAGGTCTTGTCATCCGCACGGGTTCAGTCACTTTTATTTTCTTCCCCTTGATCGCTTGTTCGACAATCCGGGAAAAGAGCGACTCCGCGAGCGTGGGCGGGAGGACCTGTCCGCCGCCCGCAACATCACGTATCGTAATGATAAAATCATCGAGTGATGTGTCCTTCAGGATGAAACCGGATGCACCGGCCTTCACGTATTGAACGACGTCTCCGTGAACGGGTGCCAGATCCATGACGACGACCCTGGCTTCCGGGAATTCCTTCTTCACAAGACCGACTACGTGCAGACTGTTCTGGCTCCGCAGGTTCAAATCGAGCAGAATCACGTTCGGTTTTAATTGATGGAGTTTAAGAACAGTGTTTTCACTGTCGCCGGATGTGGCAACTACCATAATGTTCGGCTGGCTTTTCAGAATCGCTTTGAGCCCTTCCCTGAGAAGCCGGTTCTTCTCGATGATTAGTAGTCTAATCTTCTTCATTTCATGCTCCTGATGATTGAGTAACGAACCGTTCGCTGGATTTATGCCCACCCCCCGCATAAGGGGAGGGCCGCTTCACGAATTCATTACATAATCAAGCTATGGGCAGCCGGGTGGGTATTCAATAGTCCGGTAGGATGAAAAACGGATTAGCTCTTAATTGGCAGCGGATTATTCTTCGATGAGCGAGATGTTTTCCTCCGCCTTCATCAGTTCCAGATTAGTCAGCGCATATTTTGCGATCTGGACGCGGGAACGAAGAAGGAGTTTCTCGAGTATGTTGTGAACATGGCTCTTTACGGTGTAGGTGGAAAGATGGAGCTTGTCGGCAATTTCCTTGTTCGACAGCCCCTCCGATATCAACAGAATTACCTGGCGTTCGCGCTTTGTCATTCGTACGGATTCGGTGACGCGCGTGGAGATCGGCCCCCTGACGGCTTGTTCCACGATCTGGGAGAAAAGCGACCCGGTCATGAGACGCGGCAGAACCTTCTTTCCATGTGCGACCGCACGAATGGTTTTCAGAAAATTCTCCGTCGTGGCGCCTTTGAGCACGAAACCAGACACCCCTTCCCTTACGAAGAGCAATATATCCGTTTCTGTCGGAGCAAGATCCATTACGATGACCTTCGTCTCCGGAAAATGAGCCTTGACGGCTTTGACGATCTCTAGACTGTTCTGGTTTCTCAATCCGAGATCGAGAAGGAGCACATTCGGCTTCAGGTCACGAATAATCTGGATGGGCCTTTTTCGGCTGCCCGGCTCTGAAACGACCCTGATATCCGGCTGCCTTTTGATTATCGATGAAATACCCTCACGCAGCAGCGGGTTGTCTTCAATTATCAGTGTCCGAATCTTCTCAGCCAAACGTTCTCCGGTCCGGTATACCAATTACACATGGTGGCTTCTTACCACTCGATCGATGCCCGACATTGCGGGTGGAAAAAGTTACCCAATTCGACGGAGTTGTGCAATTGGGTGGATTTGACTCAACGCCTTTGCGTGAATTTCTCAAATGGATCGAGCACCGGGGATGTATGCAAGGAAAGGAGTTCTGAAGTCGGACTGAATTCCTAAGCCTTCCCCTCCTCCACAAGCCGCGGGACCAAAGCAGATTCCTTCCGGGTGCGGAGAGTTTCGGCGTTTTGAGATAGGGATTCGGGTCGTGGTACATCCCCCCCGACGGAAGACAGTTCCAGAGTGACCAGAGGTCCTTCTTAATTAAATCCGTATGGAAGTGGGGGATGTCTGACGTCTCCCACTCGAAAAAATGCCGGAACTGGAGGTCTGTATGAAGAAGCCGGCGGACTTCAGTGAAGTACTTGATCCTGCCGAATCCTTCGGACGACACGGCGCGCAACACGTTCATGAGGCGAGGTTTTACGGCGCCGGGCGTCATATCTAGGAATCTCTTTGTGAGTTCAAACGGCTCTGATCCCGCTTGGGTGCCGAGCCCCAGGACAAAGTTGGTCTGTATACAAGGAATATATTGGAAATTGGTGATTGGCAATTCAAGCAGCTCGACTTCATCGGCTGACGTCCCTGACCGTTTATACCTCACAGAGTGAACGGAGCCGACGTCCGGCTTTCCCCCGCATTTCTTGTCCATACTCGCCGGACTATATCTTTATCAAGAATCCGTTGTGTTTCCCTTTTTGCTTCTTGATCTTCCCCGAGGTCTGGCGCTGGGGCCTCTCGACTTCCTCTAAAGTTTTGCTCACCGAAACAGACATGTTGGAAAATACTATCCTGGGGTTATTATCCTCGGAGAATTCCCGGCGGAATTCGATGAGACTATCGGCAGCGGATTCCGAAAGCTGTCCGATCCCTTCGAAATCGAGAACAAGAGTAGCGGCACGTTGCCTCATATCGTCAAGATTTTCTCTCCACAGACTTACGGCAACCCTGACCAATCTATCGGCAGAATCCCGTGAATGCAACGCTTTCGGGATTGTAGCGGCTACTCGCACCGTGAATCTGGCATCGCATTTCTCTCTCACGCGTCTCCTTCTGTATAACTTAATATAACACCCACAGCCGCAGGAACCGAATGGCAAGTTGGCCTCCAACTCGTGGCGGTGCCGGCGTCGGGTAGACTGACTTGGTCAGCCGGATTGGTTTCCCGCTTGCCAATCGGGATAATTCGACCACGGCTTTCCTGATAAATCTCGTATACGGCAAGAATGTCCCCCCGGTCGGATTAGATCGGGGACGATGGAATTTGCATGAGAGGTCATTTGAGGTCACAACTTGGTCTTGCGAATATTTGCGTGGGAGATCTTGTCAGCATGCAGGGCGGCCTCCTGAAATTCAAAAATGAGCGAAGGGATTTCATTGCCGTTGCTATGGACCGCGTCGGCGGGTTCCAGCCTGGCCTTGTGGATTATGCCGGGAGCATAAAGTGTCTCCAAATTGAAATCATGAACATCCATGAGACCGGCGGGAAGTCCGCGATGTTTCCCATCCTCAACCGGAATTTCTGGGTCTTGAGCGATTCGAATCGTCTGCTCCGGTCGATTCGGTTGGAGACTTTATGTTGTTATGGATGCATTGGCCGGGGTGTGGGCCAAACACAGAAAGTCCCGCCACGTTTTCTCATGTCGTGACTTCAGTCGAATCGTCAATCAGTCCATGGAGTTTAACAATTGCCGCGATTTGTGTGGGACGGAGGTGCCCCTTCAGTCGGTGTCGGTAGCCCGCTCTCGTGCGCTACTCGGCGTTCGAAACTTTCAATCCGTACCTGGTCAGACGCGACTTTACTTCGAGTATTTCGTCCTCAACTTGTTTTAGCCGTTCGACGTCCTTCTGTGCCAGGTTTTTCGGGATTAAGCTCCTTATACCAAACTGCTTCTCAAGCTGGGCGTCGATCTCTTTGGCTTCCACCAGGAGGCGCTGGTATGTTTCTTCGTTCATAAGTCTCAAGTCTCTATTGTAAATCAACATCTGTGCGTGCTCTATAACCAACCGATGGAATATATACTGCGACCGGTACGGAGTGAACACGGTATATATCCGATGATGAGTCTGCCTCCGCACCTGCGTGTCGGAGCAAACTTCCGTGTGTAGATGCGAAGCCACACCGGCTTCACCAAACGAACCGTTCCGTCGGGCATAGCGAAGGCAGGAGTCTTTTTCCCGGGCCCGCCAGCTGTTGAGGAAATACAGTTTCGGAAATGCAATCGCGGCAAACAGGTTTTCATGCCTTCCATTTGCTCTCTGATTTCGATATCGGCCTTGTTGGATTCATTTCTCTCACGCTACTTATTAAACAAGGTACGTGCCACAACAGAAGCAGCCAGATGGAGCGAATTTGAGGCTCAGAACCTCATTTTTTTGGCCCCCGTTACAAATAGGTAACATAAATTTACTTAACCGTCCCACATTACCAAATGAGAACAAGTATCTGTTTCCTAAGGACGAGAAGGCCATTCCGGCCGACTTTGGCACGGTGGAATAATGAGACGCCTGTTTGACCAGCGAAGTTCTTATTTCACAGAATCCTGCGGGTCATGCAGAATGGGTCCAGAGGGAGGAACCCGGTCTCACCGGTTTCATTCCTCAATCCCGAGCGCCCTTATCAGCCACCGAAGAACAGAGTGCGTTAGCCCCTTCCAATCAAAAAGGAGACTTGAGTTGATGCTGGAACTTCCAGGAAGGATATTTGAAAATTGACCGAGTGCCGTAGAACAGCACTCGGTTTTTCTGAGCCCACGATACACCGCTTTCGTCGACGATTGCAAGCCCCCCCTTGAGTTGAAACACGCCCCTGATACGAATGCTGTCTTCCGATATGTATACCAGCTGGAACACGGGCATGGTATCAGCGCTCACAACCTCAAGTGCACGGCTATTGTAATTCCCATCCCATCGGTATGGCAAACCATGAATTACATTTCCCCTTATACGGATAGGTGGTACATCGGTTCCCGCAAAAACATCGGCGTTCAGGAACAACTTTCCGTTATCTAAGTAGGCTTCGAACGGAATTCCTGTACGGGTTTCTGATAGCGAATCTTTTTTTGCCTCCTCCAACTGCTTCCTCGTGTATTTAACGGACACTCCATCTCGCCCGCCGA
>JAJYJD010000062.1 GCA_021789755.1 Bacteroidota bacterium | reverse complement strand
TCGAGCAGAGCGGTGACATGGCTTACCCTCATCCGGGCTGGACGACAGGTTAGGACGGCTGCGTTTGTTTTCGGCGGGAGTTCCAGCACCCCGTTCTGCAAAACCACGGCTTGCGCGGACGGCTGTCCGTTTGATCTTGAACATCCACTGACTTCAAGAGACACAGACGCCGCCGCAATGATCAATAATACTATGCTCTTCATTTGGTGTTCTCCTCTGCACTCGATTCAACCGAAAAGAAATCTTTGCCTACGGCTCTTTCCAGCTCCACCCGGTTTACAGAGAATCGATAGAGCGCGTTATAGTAACCCTCAACAGCGTCGGTATACACTTTTTCTGTTTCAAGAAGCTCGACGAGCCCGATATTCCCGGTAGAGTAACTCTCTACCGCCATTTCCCTGACACGCCGCGCGTCGTCAAGCGCCGACGACGACAGGGCTTTGAGAACATGGAGGGAATTGACATAGTTCATGTAAGCCGAGTGGACCTCGTTCCTCACCTCGTTTTCCTTCTCACTAAGGAGAAATCTCTCTTCCTTGTATTCAGCCTCGGCAGATTGAATCGCCCCCTGGTTCCTGTCGAACAGAGGGACAGCTATTCCAAGTCCTCCGCCGAACATATTCCTAAACTCAGGACCTTGTTTGTCAAGCTCTATTCCCAAGTCCAGATCAGGGATTCCCTTCGCTTTTGCGAGCCTGACTGAGCTTTCTTCTTCTCTGACTCTCTCGCGCTCTGCTTGCAGGTCGCCCCTTTGCGTGTCCGCCAACGCCTGGAGGCTGTCTTCGGCGATCAACTCAAACGCCGGGGTGAAATCATTGCTGATCTTGAGTGGTACAGAGGGCCGAAAATCCAGAGATTCACGCAATTTCGAGTACGATTCCGTCATTGCCTGTTTGGCCTCGCTGAGATCCTGGGCGTAGGTCAATTCTTCAAGTCTGAGTTGTGTGAATTCCTCACCGCCGATATCGCCCGCGGCAAGGCGTTTTTCT
The DNA here is from genome assembly GCA_021789755.1 of Bacteroidota bacterium. Classification (GTDB taxonomy): domain Bacteria; phylum Bacteroidota; class Ignavibacteria; order Kryptoniales; family JAKASW01; genus JAKASW01. The sequence continues at coordinate 14,117 of JAJYJD010000062.1, read as the reverse complement.
GCAGTGGCCTTGAGTCTGGAGAAAATGTCGAAATTCTCACCTGCCAACTGATATTCCTTCTCGGCTATGGCGGCTGAGAGGAAAGTCTCCCTGAAATCATCCACAAGATTGTGCCTGGTATTCTCGAAATCGTATTTTGCTTCCAAAAGTGAATGTTCGGCGACGGCGATTCGGTCGCTTCTCTTCCCGCCAAGTTCAAACGTCTGGTCGATTCGGACCGACGTTTGAGTGGAACTGAAATCTGGTCCTGGCTTCATCAGATCGATATAGGATGTGTTTACGGAGAATTGCGGATTGGGTCTTATTGACGCGGTCGTCAATCCGCCGCGACTTGACTCGACACCATAACCTTCCGCTTTCAGCAACTGGTTTCGATCCAGGAACATCCGCACGCCATTGTTCATCCCTAACTCGAGCGTGTCGCCCGCAGGAGGATGCAGGAGAACAATGAGTGCAATAATCATTGCGCTCATATCCTATTTCCAGTATCTCGTTAATAATGTGACCGCAACCGCCGTCCAAATCGGACGAGGTAGTGACCTAGAAAACTTGATCCATTATCGAGTTACCAGGATATCAAATAAGGAAGGTGCAGAGGGTGGGCTGTAAATCAGGTCTTGGGCTAGGACAAGAACCTGAAAACGTCTTGAAGTTGTCTTCGAGTCTAAAATTTGCTGGGGCCAAACGCAACACGGCAAACACGGCTAGTTGCTGGATAGGGCTGGGATGAATCTTTTGTCGTGAATCCCGCTCGGTAAGCACTGCAAGCAATGGTTGAATCGAATGGCCTGTGGGAGAGTGGGCTGCCACTGCGTCGTCGCCGGTATAGAAATGTACTCCGGCGGCATCCTTTATGATGACAAAACAGAGGTCCATAGATCGTGCCAGTTGGGCAGGTGCCCACGAGACTGATAGTGTCATCGCGGCTGCGACAAGTGTCGAGGCAATCTTAGTGCTTCGCGTTCCCATTGGGTAGAAATGTAATGTGGCTCATAACTAAAAATCAATACCCGGAGTATAAAATCTGCCGGAACCATGAGTGCTATCCGGGTGCGCAGACTGTGTTGTACGGCTTACCTGCTTCATATTCTCATCGAAAAAATTCTTAAGAATGATCGATCTACTTCCCTTCGAAACTAGATCGAAGAAAATCAGATGGCAATACATTGCGCCCTTCACTCAAAGCCTGACCGAATCGTTGTCCCAGTCTGTTTATGAATACATCTCTTTTCTGGTCGAGGGAATCAAGTCTGAAAGCAGTTTCCCCTTCCTCGATCCAAACGCCGAACGCGTCGGGAATATTCCTCGCGCCCGTCACATATGTCAGGTACGCCGAGCCGAAGAAATGGACAAGCTTGGCGCTGTCACCCCATTTGTCTTTCGGCGAGTCATCAAAGAAATATCTTGGAAGCTTCCTTATCCTTGAAGCGGCATCCGCTGAGTCTTCGGAAGGAAGCGGGATCCTGATTTTCCCGATCAACGGAAATGTCGGCTCGAAGGACGTCCTGTTTAGAACAGCCATGGAAATAGCAAGCAGCGCAGTTGCAACTTCATTACATGAGAGGTCCATTCCTTTTTCAAATAACAGGTCGACATGGTGAAGTTCCTCAGATCTTCTTCTGCTCACTCCGGGGAATTGTTTGCTCCTGATGTATTCACGCATCTCGTCGGTAACACGAAAGAATCGCGGCTCGACGATTCGGTCCAGCAAGTTGGATTGTCCGTAACTTGACAGGGATGTCGCCACAACCATAAGGAAAGCCAGAAACGACTTCAAAAATAGGCTTCTCAAGCAGTTGAGCTGTCCATTCATGCTTACGAATTCCCGGGTTGGTTTTTCAAGTTTATGACACTTATTCCTCTTTATAGGTTTGGAAATCCGGGACTATGATCGGCTTATTCATGACCCATCTTTCCTCGCTTGCAAGAACTCCGCTTTATTGATGAGCGAACGATCTTAACACTATAATTATAACCACCCATTCGCTAAATAAATATGGAGTGTGATGGACATTTGGACTCGATGGTATGAACGAGTGATGGAACAAGATGGCAACCTTGAACTATGGAATGTCCTAGCCCCAGTTCATTTACCGGGTAAACTCCACTCCCTGCCACGATGACACGAAGCTTTGTTGGTCCTGGCGAAAGACGAACTCGACAAATTTATGCCGACTGAACGAGAGCGTCGCAATAAAGCCGTATACCGTTCTCATTCTCCCTTCAACCGGATCGTACAGCATCCCCGCCTTGAAGTAATCGACCCGTACGTGGCGCTCGGCGGGCCCCGCTAGAGTTGGGATATGTCTTGTAAGGAGTTCGTGTTGGTTCAATTCGCAGCCAACGATTGTCATTTAATCGGCTTTTACTATGTTAGAAGCGTCAATCTGATGGAGGTTGAGATCAAGCCGTTTTTTCCGTATATGGTCGCCGAGAGTCAGAAGTGCCTTCGGGTAGGCTTTAGGACTCACCTTTTTTGCATTAATTTCAAAGTGGCAGAATGGCAACGCAGGGATGAGAGTGCAGGAGGTTTTGAAACCTGAATTTGGGATGTAATTGTACCATGACCATAATGTAAACGCAGTCACTGCGGTCTGATCTTAGTGTCAAAGAACCTTGGCACCTTAACGATAGATCCTTTTGGCGTTCAGGGATGGCTCTCTCAAATCTCAAAGTGTACCCTGATCGCCCCGAAGTTTACGGGACCCCGATCTCTGTTGTATGCAGGGTTGGCGACAAACTGATAGTCTAAACTTATCCCTAACATTTTGTTGAATTGAAATAGGTAATAGGCTTCGATGATGCTCTCTGTGCCATAATGCGGAAGCTTACCATCTCCAATTATAAACCCATAGCCACCACTCGCCAGGTAATCTCGATGGGCTGCGGATATTCCATCGAATACAAATGCAATTCCGCAATAATCGTTGTTTCTAGCTATCAATGATAAATTGGAAATTACACCGCCCGAAACAGTTCGATCAATCTCAGTGTATGCCCATGTTTCAGTTTGTCCGTCATTCCAACCTATTCGCAGAAACGCGCCAGCATTTTCGTTCAGAGCTTGTTCGAAATTCAATCCGAATCCGTATTTGTCCCTGCCGTATTGCCTCGTAAGAGCGATGTCATGCTGATAAATAGTGTCATTCGTGGCTTCGCTATAGCTTCCCATTCTGGCAGAATTATCAAATAGTAATGCCCTGACTTTGCCTTCGTGACCCCAAAGTGAGTAACCTAATTGGCACTCCAATGCTTCTCCATGTGCCTTCGAGATATGGTCGTCGAGATTCGGGCCATTTGCTGTTGTTGGTTCCATCGCAATTGCAAATCTAAAGGCAGACGCTCCGCATAGATATTGAATGATTATCCCTCCCGTATATCCACGGGTGTTCGCTGGATAGTCCCATGCACCGTTATTGATAAGAGCCCAGTTCATGAACTGAGTTCGTGGACTGTTGCTATAAGCGTTGACATCAAAATAGTCCGCCAGGCTGAACTTGCCCGCCACAACATCAATCCGGTGAGCCGAATCTATCGGGATCGCTTTATGCAAGTATGCTCTGTCTAATTCTATCGCGGGGGCCACATCGCTTACTCTGTAGGCTTCTCCATTTGGAAAGCCTGCAACTCCCGTAGAACTGCTCAACCCCTTTCCACCTGCTAACTCTGGGTCCAACTCTGCATCGATCCATTTGTTTAACGAGCCATGGATAAATAGGGTAGAGGTTACTGTGAGAGCTGAGGTTTCATTCGCATCAAGGCTGTTAGTCCCGGAATACGGAGAGCGAAATATATCATGGTTCTGAACAATCACTGTCTGTTGAAAATGTAAGTTCAGATTTGATGCGCTGTCTGATTCTTCCTGTGCGTAAGTACACGCTGAGGAAATCAGTGCAGCATAAAATAAAATTGGAACAATTTGTTTAAATCTAAACGATGCGCCTGTGTTCCATGTTACCAGCTTCTGTATCTTTGGCATTCGTATTCTCTTTCCATGTTACGTCTTCAATTGAACTCATAGCCAATATCCGAATCTCTCGATGAACCTTCGCTTGACTATATACATGAGCGCGCCGTAGCTAAGTAATATAATTGTGAGCAAAACAAAATAGCTTCCAGGCAGCGTAACAAGCCCGATGTGGTTCCCGAAAGCCGAATAAGGTAGGTAGAGGCCGATCGCGGCAATTGCTAAGGTCCCGAACATTAAAGGTGCCGCAGCACGATTTTGCAGAAACGGAATCTGCCTCGTTCGAATCAAGTGGACAATGAACAGCTGTGAGAGGAGCGCTTCGATGAACCAACCTGTTTGGAATAGCGGTACACTTGAAGGTGAATTTGCCTTGAAGATGTACCACATCATCGCGAAGGTAACAAAATCGAACACGGAGCTGATGGGTCCGATGAGAAGCATGAACCTGCTGATTCCTGCAGAATCCCACTTGCGGGGACTTTCCAAAAAATCTTTGTCAACGTTGTCGAAGGGGATTGCCGTCTGAGAAAGGTCGTAAAGGAGATTCTGTGTGAGGAGTTGAATCGGCTTCATCGGAAGAAACGGCAGAAGTACGCTCGCACCAACTACGCTGAGAACATTCCCGAAGTTGGAGCTGGCAGCTATCTTTATGTACTTGATTATGTTGCCGAACATTCTCCTTCCTTCAAGCACGCCCTCTTCTAACACGAGCAGGCTCTTTTCAAGCAGAACGACATCTGCCGATTCTTTGGCAATATCGACCGCTGTATTGACGGAGATCCCTACATCGGCTTCCCGAAGAGCCGCTGCATCATTTATCCCATCGCCGAGATAGCCGACCACGTGCCCACGCTGCTTTAACGAGTTTACGATCCGCGCTTTCTGCAAAGGATTTATTCTTGCGAATACAGAAATCCTTTGTGCTGCCTCGGCCAGATCATCATCGGTCAACCTGTCGATTTGATCTCCTGTCATGAGATCATCGACGTCCATTCCGACCCACCTACACACTCGTCTCGTGATGATTTCATTGTCTCCGCTAAGCACCTTGACCCTGACGCCGTTGTTGTTCAACCCTTTGATTGCTTTTATAGCGGAATTTTTTGGAGGATCTAGAAACGCAATGTACCCGACAATGATCATATCTGTTTCATCCGAGACACTGCGTGTTTTGTGAAGTTCTGTGAAGAGTTCTCTGTACGCGACCGCTACTACCCTCAAACCATCGTCATTCAGCCTCCCTGTGATTTCGAGTATTTCTTTCCTCAGTTTATCGTCTAACGGAATGACTTTCCCGTCAATTCGCGCCTGTGACGAAATTGAAAGAAGTTCATCCACTGCTCCCTTGGTGATCAGCAGGTCTTTACCGCTAAGAACCTGGTGCACCGCAACCGACATTCGGCGCCTTTCGAAGTCGAATGGGATCTCGTCCGTCTTGAAAAAGCGCTGTGATATTTCCTCGGCATTAATGGGATTCTGATGCTCGAGTATCGCAATGTCCAGCAGACTCTTGAGACCTGTCTGGTGGTAGCTGTTCAGATATGCATATTCGAGGACCTCATCATCCTGGTCTCCTTTTAAACTCAAATGGTATTCAAGTATCACCTTGTCTTCAGTTAGCGTACCAGTTTTGTCGGTACACAAAATATCTATTGCCCCCAAATCCTGAAGCGCACTTGACCGTTTCACAATAACCTGTTTTTTCGACAGTCTGACCGCCCCGAGTGCAAGATTCGCAGACACGATTGTCGGAAGCATTTCGGGCGTGAGGCCTACGCCCACCGAAAGCGCAAACAATGCCGCCTCTAGCAAGCTCCCTTTTGTCAGTCCCGTCAAAAGAAGCACGATTGGAACCATGACAAAAACGAAACGGATCAACATCCAGCTGACGCTGTTTACTCCTAACTCGAAGCTCGTCTTTGCTCGACGCCGTAGGACAGACCTTGCCATCGTGCCGAAGATTGTACTGTCACCTGTTCCTACGACAATACCAGTAGCTGTACCACTCACTACGCTTGTTCCCATTAGAACGATATTCTGGAGATCAAGCACGGCCGAGACGTTCTCAGTGACCGCATTGCTCGTTTTATTGGAAGGGGAACAGTCGTTCTTTTCAATCGGCAGGGATTCACCTGTAAGTGCAGACTGACTGATGAATAAATCTCTTGCTGTAATGAGTCTTAAATCTGCCGGAACCATATCGCCTGCACAAAGAAGGACGATGTCGCCAGGAACCACTTCGGGGAAGATCACATCCTGTCTGACCCCATCACGGCGGATGGTCGTCTTATTTTGGACGAGGCTGCTCAAATGTCTGAAAGATCTGCTTGCACGGTACTCTTGTGAGAAGCGTACCAGTACGCTTATGCCGATCATAACAGAAAGAATAATTACCGATTGGATTTCTTGAAGAAAAAAGCTGACGACCGCAAACGCTACCAGTAAGCCCACGAACGGGTTATAGAAATTCTTGAGGAACAGAGCGTACCATCCCTCGATTTTCTGACGGGAGATCTCGTTAAGGCCGTATTCGGAAAGACGGCCCTCCACAGCATGCACTGGAATGCCACGTTCAGATGTGGATAAACCTGTGAGTACCTCCGCAATATCCATCTGAGAGAACTCGGCAAGCTTGAGTGCAATCCTCCTTTGTCGGGAAGCGCCTGGTGCCTCTCTTTTTGTTTTCAACACGCGGCTGGTTCGTTCATGATCATCGACTATTCGACATACCTGTGACGAAGTGCTACGACGTCGCGATAGAGAAGTATTCCGATGATTTTCCCGTCCGTTGCTGTCACGGGCAGCGCGCGGAACAAATATCTTGCAAAAAGCTCCGATGCCTTCTTTAACGTTGCGGATGGGTTTAGGGTGACCACGTTTTCTGTCATGATGTCCTTCAATTGTGACTTGCCTTCCGAAAGAAGTAATGATTTGCTGTCGACTATTCCGAGCAGCCTAGTGTCTCTGTCGATCACATAAATATATGTTATTGCCGCTTTCTTTTTCGCTGCTTCTGCAAATTGTTCCCGCGCCTTCTCCACGGTCATGTCGGGAGGAAAACTAAGGTACCCTGTAATAGAAAAATCGATGGCCTTTTCGTCTTGCTTCTCAAGTATGTCTGCGATCTTCGCCGACTTCTCTTTGTCCTCGATCAAATCAATTATTACTTTCGCTTCCCATGACGGCAGCACACTTAATAAGTCTGCGGCTTGACCAGGTGTCATCTCATTTATGAGCTGTGCAGCCCTCTCTTTGTCGAGCGATGCAATAAGATCACGTTGCGCTTTCGGGTCGAGTTCCTCTAAAGTATCGGATGCACTCTCCGTGTCGAGTTCGCGGAATATCGCCATCCGATCTTCTTCGCTCATTTCTTCGAGAACGTCAGCGAGGTCAACTGGATGCAATTCGGATAACTGCTCCTTTATGACTTTTAGCTTCACGTCTCCTTTGAAACTCCCGATATCTTCAGGGAGAGGTTCGATGTAGACCCATGAAACTCTATCGCCGTTTTCCTCGCCACCTTGCTTTGTCGATAGCTTTGCAAGCCAGCCTAACTTCATTCTTCGGAGGAGGCCAGATTTGCCTATATCAACGCTCACCGCAATCAACTTTCCGTTGGTGAGAGTCAGTCCTACATCGTACACGACGGCTAATTCGCGGTCTTTGCTATCGAGCACCTTTTTATCCAGGACGAAATCTTTGAGAAACACCGCAGACGCTCTGGCAGAGCTTACGAAGTCTTCCACATGTCCTACGTCCAGGACGACTTCCTTCTTATCAAATGATTTCACTTTTTCCCACGGTACCACTACCTGAGGTCTTCCAAATGGTCGTGAGACTACGATGTGCGTGACTTCGGCAAACTTATCTTTGTCCACGATGAGCAGGTCTTCGATCCTTCCAATTTGCTCACCGTTGACAATCACATGAGCCCTGACAATTTCACTTAGGTTAAAAGTCTTTTCGGGAGCCATGCTGCTGTCGGAACTAGAATTGTACATATAACCCTCACTCACTTTACGGTGACAATAAATTTCAGGACCATCAGCCCGATCAAGACAAAAACGTACAATCTTAGGGCTAGTAGACATATTTTTACAAAAGGTGTCATTTCAATCTTGGGCTTCCTGTACTTGTTATGAATGAACTTTATCGTTCTCCAGAATCCCTTGAATGGCCCAATTATTCGATTCATCTTATTCTCTTTATTTGCTACAATAGGTTAGGAAACAGTGTGGTTAATCCGTACATGGTGGACAGTACGATGATTACGACGACGATGCTGATATTCAGGAAATTTTGAAGTTGAGTGTTGACGAGATCTCCCATGGTTTTTTTGTTGTTTAGAAGAAGAATGAGGAAGACTAGTGCGGGTGGAAGAAGGGTCGTCGCGATGACCTGAACGAAAAGAGTTATCAGAACGAGCGGCGCGTTTGGAATTAACACGACAGTACCCGCTAAGAGCAGATCGAAAAAGTAATAAGCATAAAACCATGGTGCCTCCTTTATTTTATGATTTAGTGAGTGTGCCCATCCGAAGATTTCTCCGAACGCCCATGAGCTTGCGAGGGAAATGCAAATTGCGCCAAGGAAGCCAGCATCGAAAAGTCCAATAGCGATTATCGTTCCGACATAGTTGCTCTTTGGCATGATCATGGTCGCTGCTTGCGCCGCACTTTCGATAGGCTGACCCAGAAGAAGTTTGCCGCAAACAATTATCAGAAACATCGCTACAACAACGGTGAGCAAAGATCCGATTGCAGTGTCCCATTGCCCGAATTTGATGTCCTTCTCCTGCAATCCCTTGTCCACGACCGAGCTTTGCTGGAAGAACAGCATCCAGGGTGCTATGGTCGTACCGATGTTTGCCATTAGGAGGAAAAACAAATCGTTAGTAAAACCACCTGGCGGCAGGTTGGGAATCACGCTGTTCCGTATGATATCTGGCACCGACGGATGAACCACGAATGCTGCGGGAATGTAAATAAGATTTCCGATGCAAATCACAAGAGCTATTTTCTCCCAGGTCCAATAACTCCCAGTCAAAATCATCGATCCCATGAGCATCCAGCACGCTAATACCGTAATCCATGCGGGAATGCCGAAAATGCTCATAGCGGCAGTCATGCCTATGAATTCTGTTATCATCGTCAGCCAGTCCGTCAAAACAAGATCGAGTAGTGAGAACCACCCCCAGAACGATCCGAACGAATCGAAGATGGCTTCGGCGTGGCCTCGTTTAGTCACCGCTCCCAATCGAACTGTCATTTCCTGGACAAGGTATGCAACGGGACCAAGCAAAATCAGGAACCACAAGAGATGATTTCCGTACTGTGCACCAGTTGTAGTGTAGGTTGTAATTCCTCCCGCATCGTTATCCGCTACCATCACGATTATGCCTGGCCCTGCGACAAGCGCGAACATTCTAAATGCCTTTGAATATTTGCGGAGCTGGTAGAAGATTTTTGCCAATACATTCATTCTATTTCTCCGATCAGGACAGGTTTTATAATCAACCGTTCCTCACCACGAAAGAGGACGTTGCAAGTGATTACGTACCAAGATAATCCCGTAACCTTAAGCGAATCGCGAAGTGAATGTTAAAAAACATTTATAGTGGGAGCTTATCTGAAGAGTTTACGATGCCTGTCCAATTGTTATGAGAGCTGCATACCAGATTGTTCCGTCGTGATACCAGATTTCCATGTTTTTGTGGGCATTCACAAGAGCATTTACAACCCGGTTACCGAGTCCAAGGTGGTGGTCGTCTCGCGAAAATCCCTTTCGTTCATTATAAATGAGGAGATTGACTTCATTTGCGGCACATCTAATCCTGACCCTCACATTTCCGCGTCCGTGACGGACTGCATTTGTGAGGAGGTTCTGCAAGATGAGTCGCAGGTACGTTCCATCTACGTTCGCCTTACAGGAAGTGCTGATAACTTGAATATCGCGTCCGTCCTCCTGTGCGATTAAACGAAAATCGCTAACGACGTCGGCCATCAAAACATCGAGACTGCAGTTCGATTTGTGAAGCACAAGTTGTCCTCTCTCAGACCGCGCTATAAGAAGCATTTGCTCCACATCCTGGGTCAGTCGAGAAAGTTCAGATTGAAGTTCATCAGCAAGCTCGGCGTCGATTCGTTCTGCTGCCTGTTCAATCTTCAATCTCAGGATTGACAAAGGTGTTCTTAGTTCATGAGCGACTTGCCTTGAAAATTCGTTGGCATGCATCATTTCGATGTGAACCCGGCTCGATAGCTCATTTATACTCTCCACAAGTTGCGTTATCGGCGGCGAGGTTTTTTCGAGCCAGATTTTCTTATTGACGTTTTGAGGATGAACGTTTGTAAGCTGCCTGTTTATCGAGTCGATGGGATGATTGATTGAACGGGCAAGAATCAATGAGACGACAAGGAACGCTGCAAGCATACCGATTGCGAAGATTGATTCGGTGCGGGCGCCGAACGATACGCCATGGAACACGCTTATTGTGACCAAGAAGACAATGGAAACCACCAAGAACGTCGCAGAGAACCAGATGAAAAGCCGAAGCGGGGTGGGATTCACTGCTTTTCTTTCCTAAGCGCAAAGCCAACTCCTCTTATGGTCTGTACAAGCGGCGGTGTCCCTGCAAGGTCTATTTTTTGGCGAAGGTGGTTGACATAGACATTCACGAGATTAGTATCGGAGTCGAAGAACTGGTTCCATACCCGTTCGATTATTAGCGCCTTGCTGACGGGCCTTGGTGATGCGGTCATCAATAGTTCTAGGAGAGCGAATTCTCTGTTGGTCAGCTCAATTGATTTCCCTTGACGGGTTACTGTTCGCCCTACCATGTCCATCTCAAGGTCTTCCACACGCATTACGGTGGAAAAGTTTGGTCGCTGTCGTCGAAGAAGTGCACGCACACGGGCAAGAAGCTCGACGATTGAAAATGGTTTCACTAGGTAATCGTCTGCACCTGCGTCGAGTCCCCGAACCCGATCTTCGACCTCAGTGCGGGCAGTGATGAATAGAACTGGCGTCGTATTTCCCTTACGTCGGATAGACCTGACTACATTCATGCCGTCGCGCTGCGGCATCATGATGTCCAATACCATTACATCAAAAGAATGGTTGTCAGCGAGCCATGACGCTTCCTCGCCATCGAGTGCCCAGTCAACGGCATAACCCTCCGCTGTCAGCGCTTGCTTGACATGTTCACCGAGTTTTGGGTCGTCTTCTGCGAGGAGAATCCGCATGGCTTTTGATAAGCCTCCTTTAATTTGGACATTAAATACACATCAAGTTAGGCTCTACCAAAATCTTTCTCAATTCTCTAAGTAGGCACCATGGGAGTATTTAAATATTCCGATGTTCACCTCTGGCCCCGGCTCCCAGAGAGATTCGATGTCGTATGCTGACTGTCGGCCATATTTCCGTTAACCAAACGATTCAAGAAGGCTGGCTAATTTCCGCAAAGTGTCCGGAGAGCGCCTTCCTCAAATCCGCTTTCAGCTGTTCGATCATTTCTTCTGTCAGTTCCATCTGTGGGTGGCTCCTTTCAGCCTTTGGTTAATTGCTGAACGTTTCAAACCTAAATGCCGTTTCGCCTCGCTCAACGGCATTTAGCTAATCCTTACCATTAACCATTTACACGGAATTCTTTACACACCCGAAAACTTATCACATCGAGGTACCCAAACGTCACGGCAGCGAGTACCACTCCATCCTAGGCTGTACCACCCAGTGTAACGGGTAAACTAGTCGACTAAGGATATCGTTCTTTAAGGGGTTGTCTCAACTTCTAATAGGTGGGTCCCATCAGTAACATTCCTAAGAGTTGCGTCCGAGTTGCTTCTACTCGAACTAAAGGACCGGGGCATGTGGATCCGGAATCTTTTTCTGGTGCACTCGGCGGCTCTTATACATGATACAGCGCGCAAAGCGTAGGAACCGTTGCTTCAAATTGACCATGCCACGTTGAAACTTTGAACGACGTTCCATATTTCAATTGCACGTGAAACTTGTGTACAGCTGAGTAATTCAATTAGAGAGGCGGAAAGCACGAGCGGCCGTTTACGAGTTTCGATGCTTGGACTCTTCGGTTATTCAGGCAACAGCTCAGGCAGCCACTACCTGAGTCACTAAGGTCCCAAACTCTTTGAGATTGCAGTAGTTTGGTGGAATCATAATCCACGTGTCGGGGGTTCGATTCCCTCCTTCGCTACGAGTTTCCCGTCTTTTGTTTTCCTCTTTCTCGCATCTCAGATTGCGCACCGAAGACGTGCGATCGCTGAGCAGCGATTTAGGTTGACCGATGTCCGTCAGGAATTAAGCGTTATCCTGAAGCCGCATCTTTTCCCGCCGCGTCTCACTGCCCAGGAGTTTTCATCTCGAATCAAGTCAAGGGCCCAGCGGAGTGACTGAGAATTTAACGCAAGTGAGGTAATCATGGGCGAAATTGTTAAGAAAGTTTAACCAAATGGGCGGACGGAGAGTGCAACCATCAGTCAAGTCGTTCGTCGAAGGAAGTAGACAGGCATGAGCAAGTCAGTCAAGAAAGGAGCGCGAGACATGAAACGCCTTATTGTAGTCCTGGCAGCATTCCTTTTACAATCCTGCTACACTGTCATGTACGGATCATTCGATGATCATTCATCCACAATCATCGAGTATGCTCCGCCCTCTCCTGATCCCAATCCCGTGTATTTTCCTCCGCAGCCCGCTTACGCTCCGCCGGTTTCGATGCCGGCTACCAATAGCCCGCAGCCGGCGCGCCCGAGAACCGGAGGGTCAACACGAGAACCCGCCAACAATTCCCCGGTGACGCCTGCTCCTGCAAGGGAACGCGCGACACCGCAACCCGCTGGTTCTGGGCAGTCGCAGCAGCCCCGGAAGGGAAACCAGAATGCGGGGCCGGACCAGGGCGGCGAACGTCAGCGGGCCAACAGCCAACCGTCGCAATCTACCCCTCAGAGACCGAGATAAGCCTGAGATTTGGTTCGTGCAAGAGGTTTTGAACTCGAAAAAGGGAGGAAGCCCCGAAAAGTTTCCTCCTCATAAAATCTTCGTGTCGATCACAAAACCGTACCGAACGTCACCTTTCAGTGTCAGCTCGTAAGCTTCGTGGACGCTGCTCGTTTATCTGCTACCTGCAGCTAAGCTATCAAATTTCCAGAGCTGCCGGAGCGCCGATCACTTTGTTCCCCCAATTGACCCGTGTTATTTCTCTGCCACTACAAGCATTTCGAAATCTTCGGTAGTCAGCCGATCGTCACGACTGAACTTTCCGAGTCTCGCCCCGAATATCTCGACAGTACGGAAACCGAGCGACTTCAACATCCAGCTGATTTCGCTGGGGACGTAATATCTCTCTTCGCAGGCCAACTCTTTCGGGTTTCCGAGATCGTCCACAACCTTCGTGATGCTGTGTTCGCGAAAAGTCATAAGGTCGAAGCTCATCGCTTCAGTTGCCGCGTTTCCTTCCTTCGCGTTTGAGTCGATGAAATCCTTCACGGAATGAAAGAGAGGGAAGAGTCCGTTCAGCGTCGTGAATATCAGCTTGCCTCCGCCTCGCAGGGCTTTCGCCGTGCCGGCGAGGATCTTGAAATTCATCTCGTCGGTTTCCATAAGGGGGAACGCTGCCTCGCACAGCATCATAACGAGGTCAAACTCGCCGACGAAGGGCAAATTCCTTGCGTCCTCTTTCCGAAAAGTCACATTGACTCTCTCGCCGGCTGCCTTCTCACGTGCCCGCGCGAGCATCGAATCCGAGAGGTCGACGCCAATCACCTGATAGCCCCGCCGGACGAGCTCGATGGAATGCCGCCCCGTGCCACAGCCCAGGTCGAGTATCTTCAGTCGCTTGTTTCGGCCGATTTCATCCTCGATGAAATCGCACTCGCCTGAAGTCCCTTGGGTGAAAGGCTCGGCGTCATATTTCCTGCCATAATTCTCGAACAGGCTTTCATACCATTGCTTCATTTCGCGTCCTCCTGGAGGATCATGTTGATTGATTGATGGAAATGTGGAAAGGTGCTTCTGAATGTGGGTGGGAACAATAATGGTTAAATTTAGCCACGGTGAAGGAGGATTTCAACCACGTTGATGACGAGCGGCTACAGCCCCAGGACTCAAACTATCTGCTGACTTGTTTCAAGAT